>VBDE01000075.1 GCA_005883665.1 Betaproteobacteria bacterium | reverse complement strand
GCCCCGGTCCGGCAGGTTCGGCGTGAGGATCACGTTCGGACGCTGCTTGAACATCGCCACCAGCTCGTCGTCGATATCCTTGTCGCGAATTCCGTGCGCGAGCGCGTCGACTCCGGCGCGGATGAGCCCCTTCGCGTCCTCGAGATCGAACAGGTGCGCGGTGACCCTCAAGCCCCGCTTGTGCGCTTCGTCGATGACGGCGCCGTACATTTCAGGAGTCAGCTTCTTGTACTTACCGTCCCGGTTGTCGACCCAGATCTTGACGATGTCGACCTTGTGCGCCGCGGCCTCCTCCACTGCCTTGCGGCCTTCCGCCACGGAGGTAATCCAGTACGGCGCGGTCGTACGCCCCGGCTCGGGCGTCGTGATCCCGCGCCCGGCACTGAGATACCGCGCGGCGCCAGGTATCGTCTGGCTGCGGATATCGAGCACGTCGTAGTTGTCGGTGCCCATGCTCAGCGCGGCGCTGACGCCGTAGTAGGCGCGCATTTTCAAGTCCCGCACGATCGCATCGCGCGTTGGGCTGAGATGGACGTGCGTGTCGATGATCATCGGCATCACGGTCTTGCCCGCGAGGTTCACGCGGGTGGCACCAGCGGGCACGCGGACGTCCGCGGCCTTGCCCGCCTGAGCGATCTTCGTGCCATCCACCATCAACGTTGCGTTCTCGATCACGCGTCCGTCACCTACGATTAGCCGTGCGCCTTCGAACGCGGTGACAGCCTGCGCGGCCGCCGGGATCGCGAATCCGGCAAGGACACCAAGGACAACGATTGTGACGACTGCGACCACGTTCACACGGTGCATCGGAACCTCCACCATGAAGTATGCGCTCTGACGTTCCCAGTAACCCGGGCAGGCTACGCCCAAGCTTCTGATCCATCAAGCCGGCCTCCGTGGAACCGTCCGAGCATCGGTACATATTAGGCCCCGTCCAGGAAGCCCATGCTCACTCGGCGATTGTCTAATCAGCGAGGAACCGTGCGCGCAATCACGAAGTTCTCGACTCTCGTCGCGCCCGCTCGCTTGAGCGCGCGCGCGAGCTCGTTCAAGGTCGCGCCGGTCGTCATGACATCGTCCAGCACGGCGACGCTCGCTCCCGAGAGATCGAGCTTGCACAGGAACGCCCCGCGCACGTTCTTCGCCCGCTCCTCGTAAGGAAGCTCCGTCTGCGGCGGCGTGTCCTTCACGCGCAGCACGCCGCGCGGCTCGATCGGCCTGCCCAGGTGCCGTGCGAAGCCGCGGGCGATCTCGAGAGCCTGGTTGAATCCGCGCTCGGCGAGGCGCTTGGGGTGCAGCGGCATCGGCACGATCAGATCGACCTCGGGTATCGGCCGGGACGCGAGGTTTCGCGCGAAGAATCCGGCAAGCGCAAGCCGGGCGCGATACTTGAGCGCCTGCACGAGCCGGTCGCAAGGAAATTCGTAGCGCCACAGTGCGAGCGTCGCGTCGAAGTGCGGGGGATGGTTGAGGCAGCTCCCGCACACCGCCGCTGCGGGGCTGGGAAGGGCGCACCGGGGGCAGGATTCGGGAAGCGCGGGCAACTCGGCGATGCAAGCCGCGCAAAGCAGCTCCCGACCGCTTTCCTCCCCGCAGAGCAGGCAGTCTTGTCCGGCCCAGGCATGGGCGCTCCTCGCGCAGCTGTTAAGTAGAGCGGCGAGCATCATTTGACAACTTTTCGGCTTGCCCCGATGATCGTGCCGTGCGGATACCCAGTACGATTCCCCATAACGAAGAAGCCGGCGCGGCGGTGCACGGCGGCCGGACCGAAGTCGCGCCGCGCTGGACCCGCGCGGCGGTGGAGGCGCTCTTCGAGCTCCCCTTCAACGATCTTCTCCACCGCGCGCAGACCGTCCATCGCCTGCACTTCGACGCCAACGCCGTGCAGCTGTCCACGCTGCTGTCGATCAAGACTGGAGGATGCCCCGAGGATTGTGCCTACTGCCCGCAATCGGCGCGCTACCGCACCGGGGTCGAAAACGAACCGCTCGTTCCGCTCGAGGCGGTGCTCGCAGCGGCACGTGCGGCGAAGCAGAACGGAGCCACGCGTTTTTGCATGGGCGCCGCCTGGCGGGGCCCCAAGCAGAAAGACCTCGAACAGGTGGCCGAGAGGGTGCGCGCGGTCAAGGCGCTGGGCCTTGAGACCTGCGCGACACTCGGCCTCTTGCGCGAAGGCCAGGCGGAAGAGCTCAAGGCCGCAGGTCTGGACTATTACAACCACAACCTCGACACGGCCCCCGAGTTCTACGGGGAGATCATCACCACGCGCACCTATCGCGACCGGCTCGACACGCTTGCGCGCGTGCGCCGCGCCGGAATCAAGGTCTGTTGCGGGGGGATCGTGGGCATGGGCGAGTCGCGTGCGCAGCGCGCGGGCCTCATCTCCGAGCTCGCTAGCCTGGCCCCGCAGCCCGAGTCGGTGCCGATCAACGATCTAGTTCGGGTGGAAGGCACTCCGCTCGAGGGCTCACCGAAGCTCGACTGGAGCGAGTTCGTGCGCACGATTGCCTGCGCCCGCATCACCATGCCGCGCAGCACCGTGCGGCTCTCCGCGGGACGCGCTGAAATGCCCGAGGCCGTGCAGGCCTTGTGTTTCCTTGCCGGGGCGAATTCGATTTTTTACGGCGACAAGCTCCTCACCACCGGCAATCCCGAAGCCGCGCGCGACCGCGCGCTGCTGGAAAAGCTCGGAATACGCCCCGCCTGAACCGAGGGCACTCGGCCGTCGAAACTTTTGGTGTTGTTCGGTGTCTGTCCGTTACTTCGTGAAAAAAATATCGCTCAAATTTAGCGTCATGATGACAACCGTCGTGCTGGCCGCGATGCTTGTGTGGCTCGCCGCTGCATATCGGGAAAACGGTTCGCGGGCCATATTCCTGCCGGATCAGGTGATGACCTTGTTCCCTGACCCGAAGCCACTGACGGCATTTGCGTTCACCGATCACGAGAATCGGGTATTCGATCTATCGCGCCTAAAGGGCAAATGGTCGTTCCTATTCTTCGGCTACACTCATTGCCCGGACATCTGTCCTACGACCCTGGCGACATTGGCCCGCGCGCATGAAAACATCGCCAAGAGCACGGCCGGCGCCAAAGACGTCCAATTCGTCTTTATCTCGGTGGATCCCAATCGCGATACCGCCAGCAAGCTCGGGCAATACGTGAGCTATTTTGACGCGACCTTCCTCGGCGTGACGGGAGACGACGCGCAGCTCGGTAAGCTGGCGGGTCAGCTCGGTGCAGCGTATCAGGTTGAGGTCAAACCGGGTGCGGAAAATTATCCCGTCTATCACGCCGCGGCGGTATTTCTGGTGGATCCGCGGGCCCGATATCTCGCCGTGTTCGCGCCGCCCCTTGATGCGCAGGAGGTCGGCAGGCGTTTCGAAGTGCTACGGCAGCTTGACGGACCCAAAGCGATATGAGATGGCGGCATTCGGTTTTTGCCGGGCTGATGTCGGCGCTGACCGCGCTCGCCGCTGCGACCGAAGACGCGGGGATTACCGTACGTGATGCCTGGGTGCGGGAAACGCCGCCCGGGATGGCCATGACGGCGGGGTACATGGTGCTGCAAAACAAGACGTCACGGCGACAAGTGCTCGTAGCCGCGAGAAGTTCCGGCTTCGAGACCGTGACGATTCACCGCACTGTCGCCAAGGAAGGCATGACGGGCATGGAGCACTCTCCACAAATCCAACTCTTGCCCAATGCGAGTTTGCCTTTTGCGCCGGGGGGGTATCACCTCATGCTGCTGAACCCGAAACGGACGCTGCATGCCGGGGACCGGGTCGAAATCACCCTGGAATTCCGCGGCGGCCTTGTTCTGCCCGTCGCCTACGAGGTGCGCAGATGAAAACCGACAGCGGCTTCGCGGTATCCGCCGCCTATTTCGACCGCGCCACCATGTAATCGACAGCGGCCTTGACCTCGGCGTCGCTTAGCCCTGGGTTCCCGCCTTTCGGCGGCATCGCTCCCGCGCTCCCCTGTACCCCATTGAGGGCGCTGGCGTAGAGAGTGTCTAGGCCCTTGGCGACGTGCTTGGCCCACTGGCCCTTGTCACCCAGCTTCGGTGCGCCGGCGATACCGGCCTCGTGACACGCAACGCAGGTGGTCTGATAGACCTGTTGGCCGTCGCGGCTGCGTGGCGGCGCGGCCGCCGCGTTTTTTACAGGCTCCCGCTGCGTTTCCGCCGAAGCGACGTTGACCTGGGCGACGGGTTTTATCCGCTCGGCCACGCTCGAACCGCTGCCCAAGAGCACGCCGCGATCCAGTCGGACCCGCTCGGGGGTGTCGCGGTGATGGCCTACAAGAAGGAAAATAAACAGCATCAGCACGGCGCTGATCCCAAGAATGATCGAATAGCCTTTTTTGTTCATGGGCAGTTCTTGTAGTAAGGAACGGAGTCCGACAATAGATGGGCTCGCCGCGGTTCGATTCTGGTTGCGCTAGAACAATCCTTTCAGGAAAAAGACACCCCGCGTGAGAAAGGTGTAATCCGCTTCAAGTGCTCCGATGCCCAAAAGGAACATCAGCAACACGGTCGGGACCAAAATGGCATACATCAGCGCCAGCCGCTCCCAGAGCATGTGCATGAAGACGGCGACGATCAGCCCCGCCTTCAGCAACATGAACAGGAGGATCAGAAACCACCTGAGGTAGCCCTGGAAGTGGAAGTAGTCAACGAGGTAAGACGCCGTGCTGAGAACAAACAGCAATCCCCAGATCTTGAGATAGATGCCGATCGGATGCTGCTGCCCCTCTACGTGTGCGGCCATTTTCCCTCACCAAAGATAGAAAACTGCGAAGATGAATACCCACACCAGATCGACGAAGTGCCAGTACAGGCCCATGATCTCGACGATCTCGTATTTTCCCTTCCTGCCGGTCATGAAGCCCGGCCTCTCGTGATCCAGATCTCCCCGAATAACCTTTGTCGCCGTGATCAGGAGGAAAATCACCCCGATCGACACGTGCGTGCCGTGGAAGCCCGTGATCATGAAGAAGGCCGCGCCGAACTGGGCCGCGCCCAAGGGGTTGCCCCAGGGACGTATTCCCTCATGGAGGATCAGCTTGGTCCACTCGAAGGCCTGCATGCCTACGAATGTGGCGCCCAGTGCCGCGGTGCACAGCAACAGGATGAAAGTCATCTTCCTGTTTTTTTCATAACCGAACTTGACCGCCATGGCCATGGTCCCGCTGCTGCTGATCAGGACGAAGGTCATGATGGCGATCAGAAGGAGGGGGATGCTCTTGCCGAACAGCGTCAGGCCGAAAACCTCGCTCGGGTTGGGCCAGGGCTCGGTGGTGGACATGCGCACCGTCATGTACGAGATCAGGAAACAGCTGAAGATGAAGGTATCGCTGAGGAGGAAGATCCACATCATGGCCTTGCCCCAGGGGACATTCTTGAACGCCCGCTGGTCCGAGGACCAGTCGGCGACGATGCCTTGGATGCCTTCAGGCAGCGGGAGCGACTGTCCTGTATTCGTCTGAATAGCTTGTGCCATGTTCCTTTTGACCCGCTTACCTGATTCCGCAGAGCTTCAACAAAATATCCAGGTTATTCCCTGAAAACAGCAGACCAAATAGGACCAGCCAAATCCCGAGCAGGTAGTGCCAGTAGAGGGTGCACAGCTCCACGCTGTGCCTGATTCTCGCCACGTCAAAATCGCCCCACACTCTGGCGAACGTTCTGCCCCAGGCCACCAGACCGCCCAGCAGATGCAGCCCGTGCAGGCCGGTGATCAGATAGAAAAATGCAATTGCAGGGTTCGTTACGTCGAAATAAACCAGCGCACTCAGTTGCCGCCAGGCCAATATCTGCCCGACCAGAAAAACAACGGTGAAAGCGCCGCCGGCAAGCAGGGCGATTCGCATGCCGTCCATGTGCCCGCGGCGCACCGAAAACTGCGCCCATTGCAAGGCGACACTGCTCAATACGAGCGCAAACGTATTCGCCCACAGGAGCCCTAGTTGAGGCGAGGGACGCCAGTCCTCGTACGCCATGCGGCGTCCGTATGCGACGACCAAGAGCATGAACAGCACCGTGACGACCGCGAGAAATACCCTCAGGGCGAGTTTCCGCGCAGTGGCTCTGTCGTGAAAATTTTCGACCGTAGCCTGGGCCGCCACCCAAGGCTTGACCGTCAGATCATGAAAAATACTCACGTTCGCTAAGATACCGGATCGCCTACGTCTTGCTGCTATTGCGGCCGGCTACCTCTCGCGGCGGGACGTTTTGCGGTATGAAGTCATCGACGGCGCCCGGCACGCTGTAGTCGTAGGCCCAGCGGTAGACCACCGGTAAGCTCGCGCCAAAGTTGCCGTGCTTCGGCGGCGTCTCGGGGGTTTGCCACTCCAGCGTCGTGGCGTTCCAGGGGTTGCTGCCCGACGGCTTGCCTTTGAAATAGCTCCAGATGAGGTTGTACAGAAACACCAATTGGACGGCGCCTACGATCAACGCCGCGATGGTGATCCACTCGTTCACGAAGTGGGCCGATGCGGGAATGAAGTCCGTACCTCCAATTGCATAATACCGGCGCGGCACGCCCATCATTCCCAGGTAATGCATGGGATAGTAGATGCCATAGCTCCCGACGAAGCTGACCCAGAAGTGAAATTTGCCCAGGGTATCGTTCAGCATCCGCCCGGTGATCTTGGGGTACCAGTGGTAGATCGCCCCGAACACGACCAGGATGGGCGCAATGGCCATCACCATATGGAAATGCGCGACCACGAACATGGTGTCCGAAAGCGGGACACTCACGGTCGCGTTGCCGAGGAACAGGCCCGTCAAGCCGCCGTTGATGAACGTGAAGATGAACCCGATCGCAAACAGCATCGGGACGGTAAGGTGGATGTTACCGCGCCACAGCGTCAGGACCCAGTTGTAGACCTTGATGGCCGTGGGGACGGCGATGATCAGCGTGGTGGTGGCGAAAAAGAAGCCGAAGTACGGGTTCATGCCGCTGACATACATGTGGTGCGCCCACACCAGGAAGCTCAGGGCGCCGATGGCCAGAATCGCCCAGACCATCATCCGATAGCCGAAGATGTTTTTTCTTGCATGGACACTGAGCAGGTCGGAGACGATACCGAAGGCGGGCAGGGCGACGATGTAGACCTCGGGATGGCCGAAAAACCAGAAC
>VBDE01000074.1 GCA_005883665.1 Betaproteobacteria bacterium | reverse complement strand
CGGGCTGGTACGCGATGTGCTGATCGCGACGCTATTCCGTACCGGTGCCGCGACCGACGCGTTCTTCGTCGCTTTCCGGATTCCCAATCTGCTGCGGCGCCTGTTCGCCGAGGGCGCCTTCTCGCAGGCCTTCGTGCCGGTCCTTTCCGAATACAGAACGCGCCGGGGCGATGCGGAAACCAAGCTGCTCGTCGACCGCACCGCGACCCTGTTGACTCTTGCGCTCCTTGCGGCGACTGCGCTCGGCGTCGCGGCGGCGCCGGTCATCATCTACGTGAGTGCCCCGGGGTTCGCGGCAACGCCCGCGAAGTTCGACCTCACGGTCGCGATGCTGCGCATCACCTTTCCCTACATTCTGTTCATCTCTCTCGTTTCGCTCGCCGGCGGCATCCTCAATACGTGGAGCCGGTTCGCGATACCAGCCCTGACCCCGGCGCTCCTCAATCTCTCGTTTATTTTCGGGGCGCTGTTTTTATCACCCTATTTCGAGCCGCCGGTGATGGTGCTCGCCTGGGCGGTATTCGTCGGCGGCGCGCTGCAGCTCGCGCTGCAGGTCCCGGCGCTCGCAAAAATCGGCATGCTGCCGCGGCCGAGACTGTCCTTCTCGGACCCGGGGGTTCGGCGAATTCTCCTGCTGATGGGACCGGCCGTGCTCGGGGTTTCCGTTGCCCAGGTCAGCCTGCTTATCAACACCATATTCGCTTCGTATCTCGAGGACGGCAGCATCTCCTGGCTCTACTACGCGGACCGGCTGATGGAATTCCCCACCGGGCTGCTCGGCGTCGCGCTCGGAACGATCCTGCTCCCAAGCTTGTCCAAGTATCACTCCGCTTCGGACGAAAACGAATATTCGAAACTTCTCGACTGGGGCCTGCGCCTGTCGTTCATCCTGGCCGCGCCGGCGGCCGTCGCACTCGCCTTGCTCTCGGTGCCGCTCGTAACGACCTTGTTTCACTACGGGCAATTCGGCGAGCGCGACGTATGGATGACCCGTCAGGCGCTGATCGCCTACAGCGCGGGGCTGCTCGGACTCATTCTCGTAAAAGTGCTGGCGCCCGGCTTTTATGCGCGGCAGAATATTGCCACGCCGGTCCGAATCGCCATCGTAACCCTGGTCGCCACCCAGCTCATGAACGCCGCCCTGATCGTTCCCCTCAAGCACGCGGGACTTGCGCTCGCGATCGGGCTCGGCGCCTGTCTCAACGCTGGCTTGCTTTACCGCAAGCTCCGTGAGTACGGTATTTATCATCCGCAAGCGGGATGGAGGATGTTCACACTCAAGGTAGCGCTTGCTCTAGCGACAATGGCAGTCGTGTTGTGGCTCGCGATGGGCACTGAACGCTGGTGGCTCGGCGCTTCCGGAGCGACGCGGGCGGCCGCGATTGCGGGTCTCGTGCTCCTCGGAGGAGCGGCGTATTTCGGCGCTCTTTGGATTCTCGGATTCCGGCTGAGGGACTTCTCGAGACGCTCTGCGTGAACACCCGGCTCGAGCATTTCGCAGAAATCGTGTCGCGAGATCAGTTCAATCTCGCCGAGGCGAGCCTGATGCTCGCTCAGGACATTTACCCGGATCTGGACATTTCCGAGTACCTCTCCAAGCTCGACGGTATCGCGATCGCCATCAAGAAGCGCCTCGCGGGCGACGCCTTTTCCGAGCAGAGAGTGCTCGCGCTGAACTACTACCTGTTCAACGAAATGCGCTTCTCGGGCAACCTGGTCGATTACTACGATCCGCGCAACAGCTACCTGAACGAGGTCATGGAGCGCCGCACCGGGATTCCCATCACCTTGTCCATTCTCTATCTGGAAGTCGGCAAACGCCTCGGGCTCAACCTGAAAGGCGTTTCCTTCCCCGGGCATTTTCTCGTCAAGCTCGCGGTCAAGCGCGGTCAGCTCGTGCTCGATCCCTTCACGGGGGGGGAGGCGCAATCCGAGGCTGATCTGCGCCAGCGCCTGGCGCAGGTTCTGCCCTCCGGGAAAGCGGAGCAGGCGCAGCTCGACCAGTATCTGGAGCCGGCGACCCCGCGCCAGATCATCGCGAGGGTCCTGCGCAATCTGAAGAACATCTATACGCAGACGGGAAAGCTCGAACAGGCGCTCGCAGTCATGCACAGAATGCTGCTCGTGATGCCTGAGTCGGTCGAGGAACTTCGGGATCGGGGGCTGGTGTACCACCAGCTCGAATGCTTCCGGCCGGCGCTGTCCGACCTGCAGAATTATCTGCGGCGGCGGCCGCAGGCGCCGGACGCAGCTGAAATCCACGAAAAGATCCAGGAGCTCAAGCAGGCAGCCACGCGTCTTAACTAACCGGCCAACCTCTCTTCGATTTTTTTTAGAACGTCGCGTTTCAGACCGAGCGCAAAGAACCCCTCGGCGACGAGGAAGACCGGCGCGATGAATATCTGAAACAGATTGTCCGCGAGCGCGGGCTTGCGGCCCTCGAACACGTGGCCGACGAGCTGAAAGATCCAGCCTCCGACGAAAAATACGCCGAACCAGATCCAGCCCGAAGCAACGCCGGTCCCGGCCGCAAGTTTCGCGGGGTAAAAGAGCGCACCGACCGCGACCGCCGTGGCGAGAGCGAGCGGCACATCCAGGAGAAAGTAGTACGCGAGAACCGCGCCGAGGAACAGGTGCGCGAGTGTCACGCCTTCGCCGAAGGAGACCCAGCTCATCGGAATCAGGATCGCGAAAATGATCGCGGGCACACCGATGAAGTGAGTGAGCCTGTTCCAGCGATTGCGATGGTACGCGGCGTAGACCGCCATCTGATCCTCGAGAGTTTTCACGCTGTCCCCGGGGTTCCGTAATGAGCACATCTTAATCCCTGCGCGGCTCGCGCTCGGCCCCGACTCGGCGTTCGCGTCTGCCTTCCAGGATTCCAGTTCGTCAAAAGCCGCTATAATTCAAAACCTTGTGTTTATTCCTGGCGCTTCATGCTGCTTACCCATGGCAGTTCCGATGCGGTCCTGCCTGCGGTTGCCCTGACCGTCGGCAATTTCGACGGCATCCATCGCGGACACCAAGCGATGCTGCAGCGCCTCCTCGGCGGGGCGCGCAAGCGCGGCCTGACGAGCTGCGTGCTCACTTTCGAGCCCCATCCGCGCGAATTCTTCGCGCCGCAGGCGGCGCCCACTCGCCTGACCTCGCTGCGCGAAAAACTCGAGTTGCTCGCGGCGCACGGGGTGGAGCGCGTGCACGTTCAGCGTTTCAGCCGCCCGTTCGCAGCCCTCGCGCCGGACGCGTTCGTCGAGCAGGTGCTGGCGAAACAGTTGAGGGCGCGCTGGCTCCTGATCGGCGAGGACTTTCGTTTCGGGGCGAAGCGCGTCGGCGATCTCGCCTTGCTGAAAGAATTGGGCGAACGCCACGGATACGAGGTCGAAACCATGCCGACGGTGATGCACGCCGGCTCGCGGGTATCCAGTTCCGCCGTGCGCGCCGCCCTCGCTGCCGGCGACCTCGTCGCCGCCGAAACGCTGCTCGCGCGGACCTACAGCATCAGCGGGCGCGTGATCCACGGACGAAAGCTCGGACGCGAGCTCGGATTCGCCACGGCCAATGTGCAACTCAAGCACAATCGCCCTCCGCTCACCGGCATCTACGCGGCGAAGGTGCGCGGCATCGGGGCCGCCGTCCACTCTGCCGTCGCGAGCCTCGGCGTTCGGCCCACCATCACGGCGAGCGGGCGCGCGGTGCTGGAGGTGCACTTGTTCGATTTCTCGGGGGATCTCTACGCCGCGCACCTCCGCGTCGAGTTCCTGCACAAGATCCGCGACGAGGAGAAATATCCCGATCTCGAGACCTTGAAGACCCAGATCGCGCGCGACTGCGAAGCCGCCAAGAGCTTCCTCATGGATCACCGCAATGCCTGAAAACAAGCCCGACTACAAGAAAACGCTGAATCTTCCGGATACGCCCTTTCCCATGCGCGGTGACCTTGCCAGACGGGAGCCGCAGTGGGTCAAGGAATGGCAGGAGAAGAAAACCTACGAAAAGATCCGCGAGGCGAGCCGCGGAAGGCCGAAATTCGTGCTGCACGACGGGCCGCCGTACGCGAACGGCGACATCCACATCGGCCAAGCGGTCAACAAGATCCTCAAGGACGTTGTCGTGAAGTCGCGCAACATGGCGGGCTTCGACGCGGTCTACGTCCCCGGCTGGGACTGCCACGGCATGCCGATCGAGGTGCAGATCGAGAAGACCTACGGCAAGAACATTCCCGTGGAAAAGACCCTGAGCCTCGCCCGCGCGTATGCGGCCGAGCAGATCGAGCGACAGAAAAAGGACTTCCAGCGCCTGGGCGTGCTCGGCGACTGGAACAACTTCTACACCACGATGGCGTTCAAGAGCGAGGCCGATGAGATCCGCACGCTCGGCAAGGTGCTGGAGAAAGGTTTTATCTATCGCGGCCTGAAACCGGTGAACTGGTGCTTCGATTGCGGCTCGGCGCTCGCCGAGGCCGAGGTCGAATACATGGATCGCACCGATCTTGCGATCGACGTGGGATTTCCGTTCGCCGAGGGCGGCAAGGTGGCGAAGGCGTTCGGCCTGCCCAAGCTGCCTAGGGACAAAGGCTGGATCCTCATATGGACCACCACGCCTTGGACGATTCCCGCGAACCAGGCGCTCAACGTCCATCCGGATTTCATCTACAACCTCGTCGAGACCGAGCGCGGCCTGCTGATCCTCGCCGCCGACCTGGAGAAGGCCTGCCTCGAGCGCTATCGGCTGAAGGGCAGGACGCTCGCCTCCTGCAAGGGGGAAAAGCTCGAGCTGATCGGCTTCCGCCATCCCTTCTACGACCGTCTCGCGCCCGTCTACCTCGGCGAGTACGTGACGCTCGCGCAGGGTACGGGCATCGTCCACAGCGCTCCGGCTTACGGCGTCGATGACTTCATTTCCTGCCGCCGCTACGGCATGAAGGACGAGCAGATTCTCGCCCCGGTGCTGGGCGACGGGAAATACGCTTCTTCGCTGCCGTTTTTCGGCGGACTGGACATCTGGACGGCGAATTCCAGGATCGTCGAGAAGATCCGCGAAGCGGGCGCCCTGTTTCATTCGGAAAAGCACCCGCACAGCTATATGCACTGCTGGCGCCACAGGACCCCGATCATCTACCGCGCCACGACCCAGTGGTTCGCGGGTATGGACGAGGTGCCCGGATACAAGGGCACGAAACCCGCGGAGACCCTGCGCGCCA
The DNA here is from genome assembly GCA_005883665.1 of Betaproteobacteria bacterium. GTDB lineage: Bacteria > Pseudomonadota > Gammaproteobacteria > Burkholderiales > SG8-39 > VBDM01. The sequence goes on along the minus strand of VBDE01000074.1, from coordinate 122 downwards.
CCGCGCTGCGGGGCGTTGAGGCGACCCGCTTCTATCCCTCCTGGGGCCAGGCGCGCCTGCACGGCATGATCGCCAATCGTCCCGACTGGACGCTGTCGCGCCAGCGCCAGTGGGGCGTGCCG
>VBDE01000073.1 GCA_005883665.1 Betaproteobacteria bacterium | reverse complement strand
GGAAGAGAGCATGTCGAACAAGTTTGCTGCAGGCCTGATCGCCGCCGCGCTGCCGGTCACCTCGGCCGCAGCGCCTGAATCCTTCACCGTCGATCCGTATCACAGTTTCCCGTACTTCGAGGCGGTGCATCTCGGCACCTCGGTGATCCGGGGGCACTTCGAGAAGGTCTCGGGAAAGCTGGTGCTCGACACCACGGCGAAGAGCGGCACGATCGATCTCGCGGTGCCGACCGCCACTCTGACCACCGGGGACAGCGACAAGGGGAGCCGCCCCCGCTCGCGCGACGAACACCTGCGCTCGCCCGACTTCTTCAACGTCGCCGAATTTCCCACCATGAGCTACAAGGGCAAGGCGACGAAATTCAACGGCGATGCCCCCGCAACGGTGGAAGGCGAGCTGACCCTGCTCGGCGTGACCAAGCCGCTCACCCTGACGGTGGAGCGCTGGAAATGCGGGCCCGATCCCCGCACCCAGGGCAAGCGCTATTTCTGCGGCGGCAACGCCACCGGCGCGTTCAATCGCTCCGACTTCGGAATGAAATTCATCGTCGGGCCGGTAAGCGATGAAGTGAAGCTGTGGATTTCGGTCGAGGCGTTTCGCGACTAGGCGCGGGCGAACGAGCCTGCGCGGAGAAAAAGCCGCCGATGGGCGGCTTTTGGTGCTGTCCTAATTTCCCTAATTAGGACAGCACCCGGCTTTTTCATTGAATGACGCCTCCCCCCAGGCACACGTCCTCGCGATAGAGAACGACCGACTGGCCCGGGGTCACCGCCCACTGAGGAGCGGAGAATTCCACCTCGAGGTCCTCGTCGCGTATGCGGTCGATGCGGCAGGCGGCGTCGGCCTGGCGGTAGCGCGTCTTCGCGCCATAAAAGAAGCTCGGTTGCGGCGCTGCGCCGCTCACCCAGGCGAGATCCTCCGCGCGAAGCTTCTGCGACAGCAGCCGCGGGTGGTCGTGCCCTTGCACGACGATCAATTCGTTTTTCGCCAGATCCTTGCCGCAGACGTACCAGGCCCCGCCCGCGGAGTCCTTCATGCCGCCGATGCCGACGCCTTTTCTCTGGCCGATGGTATAGAAAGATAGCCCGATATGCTCCCCGACGGTCTTGCCCTCGGGCGTGCGCATCGGACCGGGCTTCCTCGGCAGATAGCGGTTCAGGAACTCGCGAAACGGCCGTTCGCCGATGAAGCAGATCCCGGTCGAATCGCGCTTGGCGAAATTGTGCAACCCGGCCTCCCGGGCGACTCTGCGCACCTCGGTCTTCGTCATGTCGCCCAGTGGAAACACGACGCGGGCGAGCTGCGCCTGTGTCAGGCGATGCAGGAAATAGCTCTGGTCCTTGGCGGAATCGACCGCCTTGAGCAGCTCGAACCTTCCCGCCGATTCCCTCAGGCGCGCATAGTGGCCGGTGGCTATGCGCTTCGCGCCCAGAGCGATCGCATGGTCCAGGAAAGCCTTGAACTTGATTTCGGCATTGCACAGCACGTCCGGGTTGGGCGTGCGGCCGGCGGAATATTCCGCGAGAAAGGCCGCGAAGACGCGCTCCTTGTACTCGGCCGAAAAATTCACCGCCTCGAGCTCGATGCCGATCACCTCGGCGACCGAGGCGCAGTCGACGAGGTCCTGGCGCGTCGAGCAGTACTCGTCGTCGTCGTCCTCCTCCCAGTTCTTCATGAAAAGGCCGACCACGTCGAAACCCCGTCGCTTCAGGAGCAGCGCGGCGACGGACGAATCCACGCCGCCCGACATGCCTACGACTATCCGGTCGCCCGCCATCGCCTTACTTTAGGCTACGCGACGCCGGTTCCTGCGGATGAACTCGGCCATGCGCGCGACGCCCTGCTCGATCGCGGTTTTCGAAGCGGCGTAGGAGAAGCGGATGTGCTGGCCCTCGCCGGGCACGCGTGCGCCGAAGTGGATGTCGGCGAGCACTGCGACCCCGGCCTCGTTCAAGAGGCGCTTCCTGAACTCCTCCGAATCTGCGGCGCCCACCATGCGGCAGGCCTCGGTCACGTTCGGCCAGGCGTAGAAGGCGCCGCCCGGCGTCTTGCAGGAGACGCCCGGGGCCTCGTTCAGCAAGCCTACGATCAGGTCGCGCCGCACGAGGAACGAGTCGCGCATCTTTTGCGCATCGTCCTGAGGACCGTTGATCGCCTCG
>VBDE01000072.1 GCA_005883665.1 Betaproteobacteria bacterium | reverse complement strand
TGAAGCCGATGCGCCAGCCGGTCATCGCCCAGGTCTTGGAGGCGCCGTCGGAGACGATCGTGCGTTCAACCATTCCGGGCAGCGACGCGATCGAGCAGAATTCGCCCTCGTAGCACAGCCGCGAGTAGATCTCGTCGGCGTAGATCCACGCTTCCGGATGCCGCCTCAGGATGGCCGCGATGGCTTCGAGATCCTTTCTCGTCAGGATCCCGCCTGTCGGATTCTGCGGCGAGTTGAGGATCACGAGCTTGGTCCTGGAGGTGAGCTTCGCTTCGAGCTCGGCCGGATCGAAGGCGAAGTTGCGCGCCTCGCGCAGGTGTAGCGGCACCGGTACCGCGCCGTTTGCGACGATCTGCGACTCGTAGATCGGAAACCCCGGATTCGGATAGATCACCTCGTCGCCGACGCCGTAGTCGGTGGTCGAGAGGATGGAGTACGCGATGAAGGGCTTCGCCCCGCCGCCGATCACGACATCCTCCGGGCGGATGCTCAGCCCGCGCATGGCGCCCATGTAGCGCGCGGCCGCCTCGCGCAGCTCGACGATCCCGGCCGAAGGCGTATAGCCGTGCCGGCCTTCGCGCA
>VBDE01000071.1:2975-5834 GCA_005883665.1 Betaproteobacteria bacterium | reverse complement strand
GTTCACTTCGGCGAGGACGACGAAGGCGTTCTCGGTGCCGAGGTTCGCGGTGCGGCGGCTGATGCGGGGCATGGGCGGACGGGTCAGGCGGATGCAAGGGACGCTATTTTAGCCTATGCGGCGGCGCCTTCGTGCCCTATCATTCGCCGTATGCGGAGACTCGGATGCTGATCAACTGCGCTGCATATCAGGACGGCAAGAAGCTCGGCGACATCGCACCCGAGGATATCGGCAAGTACGTCAGCCGCCCCGAGTGCTTCGTGTGGGTCGCGATGAAGGACCCCGGGCCGGGCGAGCTCGCCGCCATGCAGCACGAGTTCGATCTGCACGAGCTCGCCGTCGAGGACGCGCGTCACGGCCATCAGCGTCCCAAGATCGAGGAGTACGGAGACTCGCTGTTCGCGGTGCTGCACAACATCGAGTTCGTGGGCGGCGAGATCAAGGTCGGGGAGGTCGACATCTTCGTCGGCAGGAATTTCGTGCTGTCCGTGCGCAATCAGGCCGAACCGGGCTTCGCCGCCGTGCGCGCGCGCTGCGAGCGCGAGCCCGAGCTGCTCAAGCACGGCGCGGGTTTCGTGTTCTACGCGCTGATCGACGCCGTCGTCGACCGGTATTTTCCGGCGCTCGACGCAATCGAGGACGAGTTCGAGAAGTTCGAGACGCAGATCTTCTCCGGCAAGTCGCTGCGCGCCAACATCGAGGGGCTCTACTACGTGAGGCAGAAGCTCACCACGCTGCAGCACGCGACGCTGCCGCTGCTCGAGGCGGTCGGCAAGCTGTACGGCGGCCGCGTCCCGCAAGTGTGCTCGGGGCTGCAGGACTACTACCGAGACGTCTACGACCACCTGGTTCGGATCAACCAGAACATCAACAGCCAGCGCGACACCGTGACCACCGCGATCCAGGTGAATGTGGCCATGATCACCTTCGGCGAGACCGAAGTGACCAAGCGCCTCGCGGCCTGGGGCGCGCTCATCGCGGTTCCGACCTTCATCGCCAGCGTCTACGGCATGAACTTCGTGGAGATGCCGGAATTGAAATGGACTTTCGGCTATCCCATGGCGCTCGGCTTGATGGCCGCGATCAATGCCTACCTCTGGATCCGCTTCCGGAAGGCCGGCTGGCTCTAGTCCCGGGACGCGGGCTTCGGGCGGGAGGCGTAGAGCGAACGGAATGTCCTGCCGGACTTCGGCGCGGGGAAGAACCGGCCGCGGGTCCACTCCCGCCCGAAGGGCAGCGCGACTATCATCCCGTCACGCCCGCCGAGGATGCGCAGGAAACGCACGGCGATCGCCGTCGCGACCGCGTACAGGCGCGGACGCCGCGCCGTCCACGACCACATCCGGATCGCCGCCCTCTCGACCCGGGGGCGCAAGCCGCGATCGACCTGCTTTTCGCGAAGCTTGCGCAGCAGCTCGGGCAGCGGGATCTTGACGGGACAGGCGACCGAGCACGCGCCGCAAAGCGTCGCCGCGTGGGGAAGATCGAGCGCGTTCTCAAGGCCCATGTAACTGGGCGTGAGCACCGCGCCCATCGGGCCGGGGTAGACCCAGCCGTAGCTGTGTCCTCCGACCGCCCTGTATACCGGACAGTGGTTCATGCACGCCCCGCATCGTATGCAGCGCAGCATCTCCTGCATTTCGCCGCCCACGAGACTGGTGCGGCCGGCGTCGACCAGGATGAAGACCATGTGCTCGGGGCCGTCGCGATCCTGCCGCCCGCGCGGGCCCGTGAAGAGGCTCACGTAGTTGGAGATCGACTGGCCGGTCGCCGAGCGCGTCAGCAGCCTGAGCAAGGTCGAGAAATCCTCCAGCGTCGGGACCACCTTCTCGATGCCCGTGATGCACACGTGCACGCGCGGCAGCGTCGTCACCATGCGTCCGTTGCCCTCGTTCGTGACGATCACGCCCGATCCGGTTTCGGCGATCAGAAAGTTGCCGCCAGAGATGCCGAGATCGGCCGAGAGAAAATGCTCCCGCAGCACCTCGCGCGCTTCGCGGGTCATGCGCGGGATGTCGTCCTTGCGCGGCGCGTGGTGATGAGCTTCGAACAGGACCGCGACCTCCTCTTTGCTCTTGTGAAGCGCCGGCGCGATGATGTGCGAGGGCGGCTCCCCGGCCAGCTGCAGGATGTACTCGCCGAGGTCGGTCTCGATGGGCGTGATCGCGTTCGCTGCCAGCGCCTCGTTCACTCCCGCTTCCTCCGAAAGCATGGACTTCGACTTGATCGCTTTCCTGACGCCGTGCCGACGGCAGATGTCGATGAGCAGCTCGCACGCTTCGGCGCGGGTCTCGGCAAAAAGCACCGTCGCGCCGCGACGCACGGCTTCCGCCTCGAAGCGCTCCAGCCACGCATCCAGGTGAGCGAGCGACCGGTCGCGGATCGCCGCGCCCTCCCCGCGCAGCGCTTCGAAGAGCTCCGGGCCGAATTCTGCCACGGCCTTGGCGCGAAGCGCCGTGAACCCCGTGGACTGGAATTTGCGCAGGTTCGCCTGTAGGGTCGCGTCGGCGAGCGCCACGCTCGAGCGCGCCTTGAAGTGCATGGACTGGATCTGCAAAGGCGCTAACCCTCGGTCGTTCCGGCGAGCACTTCGGCGACGTGCAGCACCCGCGTCTTTACGTCGCCGCGCCGGCGCAGCCGCCCCTCGATGTTCAGCATGCAGCCCAGATCGCCGAGCACGACTGCTTGCGCGCCGGTCGCCTCGATGTTTGCGCACTTTCTTTCCGCCATCGCCGAGGAGATCTCGCCGTACTTGATGGAAAAGGTGCCGCCGAAGCCGCAGCAGGTTTCGCACTCTTCCATCTCGACGAGCTTGAGGCCCGCCACCTTCGCGAGGAGTTGCCGCGGCTGCACCTTCAC
>VBDE01000071.1:0-2897 GCA_005883665.1 Betaproteobacteria bacterium | reverse complement strand
CAGCCCCCGGGCTTTCGCGAGCATTGCGGGCTCGTCCTCGAAGACTTCGGGGAAATGCGCGCGGATCATTCCGGCGCACGAACCCGAAGGCACGACCACGTAGCGGCATTCCTCGAACTGTGCGAGCAGCCTTTCGGCAAGAGCGCGCGCCGCTTCCCGGTCGCCGGAGTTCCAGCCGGGCTGCCCGCAGCAGGTCTGCGTCGCCGGCACCGTCACCTCGTATCCGGCGTTCTCCAAAAGCTTGAGCGCCGCAAATCCGATCGAAGGCCGCATGAGATCCACAAGGCAGGTTACGAACAGGCCGACGCGCATGGAAATTCAGGAAAACAGATTTACCGGGGGGCGCCGAAATCATAGCATGCAGGACTCCGTCGGCGCCTTAGGCGCTCTTGACGGTTCGCCGCGGCGCTCGCAGCATTGGAGAACGGCGGAAGCAGCCGTTCCACGTATCAGAACACCGGAGGCAGCCATGATCATCGACTTCGATTCCCATCTGCGCGAAGGCTATTTCATGGACGAGGTCTACAAGCTCGAGGGCTCCTACGAGCGCTTCAGGCCGGTCAAGCTGAACGATGGGCGCACGCACAACACGAAATTTCTGCATTCGCTCGACCCGATCAGCCCGCAAGGCCACGCCGCACACCGGCATCCCTACATATACGACCCGAAGACCCATTGGCGCGGCGGCGACGTCGCGGCGCGTCAAGTGGGCGGCTACGACATGGCGCGCCGTCGCGAGGACATCGGCAGGGAGGGAATCGACAAGCAGCTGATATTCCCGACGCAGATCACCGTCGCGACCTCGAACATCGGCGGGTTGGGACGCGAGTGCGCGCGCTTGTTCAACGACTGGGTCGCGAGACTGGTGAAGGGCCACGAGGATGTGTTTCTGCCCGTGGCAATGGCGCCGGCGGGCTGTCCCGAAGCCATGGCGGACGAGTTGCGCCGCTGCGTGAAGGAGCTCGGCTTCAGGACTTCGCACCTCGTGCCTTATTGCGGAACGCGCAATTTGGACGACCCGAGCTTCTATCCTTACTACCAGGCGGCGGAAGAGCTCGGCGTTCCGCTGCTGTGCCATCCCAACAGCAACGGCGAGCTGGTCGACCGGTTCGACAACTTTTTCAAGACACACGTCATGGGACGCCCGACCAATTGTGCCGCGGCGCTGGTGGCGCTTGTGCTCGGCGGCGTGTTCGAGAAGTTCCCCAAGCTCAGGGTCGTGTTCTTCGAGTGCAGCGCCGAGTGGATTCTTTACTGGATGCACCGCATGGACGACGACTGGGAGTGGGCGAAGGATTTCCCGCAGATTTCCGGCATGCTCCGCATGGCGCCTTCCGAATACATCCGCCGCAACTGCTACGTGACCTGCGAGGCGGACGAACCCGACCTTAGGCGGCCGGTCGCCGAGATCGGCGAAGATCACATACTCATGGCGAGCGACTATCCGCACTTCGACTCGGAGTTTCCGCACACCGTTTCAAACATCCGCTCACGCGGGGACCTCACCGAGCGTCAGAAGGACAAGATCCTCGGCGAGAACGCAGTGCGCCTTCTGCGGCTCTAGTCCTTTCACCCCGTGCCGCTTCGCCTCCTCGTTGTGCTCGTCCTGGCGATCGCGCCGGCGAGCTTCGCGGTCGAGCCCACGCCCGGTATTCTTGCCGTTGCTTCATACCAAGGCGCGGATCGCACCGAGCGCCTGATCGGCGCAGCCAAGAAGGAAGGCGAGCTGATGCTGTACTCGTCCCTCACGCAGGACGACCAGCTCAAGCTCGTCGCGGACTTCAAACGCCGGTACGGCGTAACCGTGAAGTTCTGGCGCGGCAGCCAGGCGCATATCCTGCAGCGCGTGCTCAGCGAAACGCGCGGCGGCCGCTTCGAGTTCGACGTGCTCGAGACCAACGCGCCGCAAATCGAAGTGCTCGCGCGGGAAAAGCTGCTGCAGAAGATGAACTCGCCTTTCACCGAGCAGGAGTTGCTGCCCGAGGTCATGCCGGCCCACGGCGAATGGGCGCCCGACCGGCTCAACCTGCTCGTCTATGCCTACAACACCCACTTGGTGAAGCCCGCGGACGTGCCGAGGTCCTGGCAGGACCTGCTCGACCCGAAATGGAAGCGCCGTATCGGCATGGAGTCGACCAACGTGGAGTGGTTCGCGGCGCTGGTTGAATCGATGGGCGAGAAACCCGGCCTCGATCTATTTCTGCGCTTGGGCGATAACGGCGTTGCGGTGCGCACCGGACACAATCACAGCGGGGTCCTGGTCGCAGCCGGAGAGATTCCTCTGATGCTCGGGATCTACAGCCACGACGCCGAGCGCATGAAAGCGAAAGCCGCGCCGGTCAACTGGTTCGTCCTTCCGCCCGCCGTCGTGCTGCCCTCCGCAGTCGCGGTCTCGCGCCGCGCGCCCCACCCCAGCGCCGCGGCGCTTTTCTACGACTACATGCTGACCGACGGCCAGCGCTTCTACACGGAAGTACACCGCGTGCCGGCGAACAAGAACTACGACACGGCGGTACGCCGCCTGGTGCGGGAGCGCCAGGCCCTCAAGGTCGTGAATGCGCTAGAGGCCATCGACGACTACGACAAGTGGCTGGACCTCTACAAGCGCATCATCGTCGACCGGTCGCAGCATTGATCCCTCACGACACATGAAGCGTGGCGCATCGGTTCGTCTTCACCTTTGCGCGGCGGCGTTCGCCGCTCTCTGGGTCCTGGGATGCACGGCCCAAACCGTAATCTACGGAAAGGCCTCGCCTTACAACACGATCATCGTCACCGAGGACCCCAAGGGCATGCGCACGCTGCTCTTCGAAAGAGGCGGCGGGCGGCAAAGCGTCGTGAAACCGGGAGATCCGGATCATCTGGAGCTGCCCTATGCGCGGGCCGCCCTTGCCGGA
>VBDE01000070.1 GCA_005883665.1 Betaproteobacteria bacterium | reverse complement strand
ACGCTATGTCACCAATCCCAAGGGCGAGAAAGCGGTGATCTCCCGGACCGGAGAGGTGCTCGTCACCGACGACAACGGCCGCGAGCGCGAGCGTCACAAGGTGCCCTACGGCGCGACGCTGCTCGCCGCCGACGGCAAGCCCGTCAAGGCGGGGCAGACGCTCGCCTCGTGGGACCCGCACACCCGCCCGATCATCACCGAGCACGGCGGCATCGTGCGCTTCGAGCACATCGAGGAGGGCGTCACCGTCGCCAAGCAGATCGACGAGGTGACCGGGCTCTCGACGCTCGTCGTGATCGATCCCAAGCGCCGCGCCGCGGCGGGCAAGGGCCTGCGTCCGCAGGTGAAATTGCTGAACGAATCGGGAGAGGAGATCCGCATCGCGGGCACCGACCATCCGATCACCATCACGTTCCAGGTCGGCTCGCTCATCACGGTTCGGGACGGCCAGCAGGTGCAGGTGGGCGAGGTGCTCGCGCGCGTTCCGCAGGAGACGTCCAAGACCCGCGACATCACCGGCGGTTTGCCTCGCGTGGCGGAGCTCTTCCACCAAGGGCAAGCAGCGCCTGGTCATCACGGACCTGGAGGGGGTTTCGCACGAGTACCTGATCCCGAAGGACAAGCACGTCATGGCGCACGACGGGCAGGTCGTCAACAAGGGCGAGATCATCGTCGACGGCCCGGTCGATCCGCACGACATCCTGCGCCTGCAGGGCGTCGAGGCGCTCGCGCGCTACATCACCGACGAAGTGCAGGACGTGTACCGCCTGCAGGGCGTGAGGATCAACGACAAGCACATCGAGGTGATCGTGCGGCAGATGCTCCGGCGCATCCAGGTCGAGGACCCGGGCGACACCCGCTTCATCCCGGGCGAGCAGGTTGAGCGCGCGGACGTGCTCGAGGAAAACGAGAAGGTGCAGGCCGAAGGCAAGAAGCCGGCGACCTACAGCTACATGCTGCTCGGCATCACCAAGGCGTCGTTGTCGACCGACTCGTTCATCTCGGCCGCTTCGTTCCAGGAAACGACGCGCGTGCTCACCGAGGCGGCGATCATGGGCAAGAAGGACGACCTGCGCGGACTCAAGGAAAACGTCATCGTAGGCCGGCTCATCCCGGCGGGGACGGGCATGGCGTACCACAACGCACGCAAGAACGCGCCGCCTGCGCAATTGTTCGAGGAAGGCACGCCCGCCGCCGAGGCTGAAGCGGCGCCCGCCCCTATCGAGAACGCCTGAGCGAAACCGGGGACAGACCCCTATTTCCCTTTGCTACCGCCGTTGTCTGGAAATGGGTCTGTCCCCGGTTTCCGCTGCGGGCGCTCCGCCTTCTGCCATTGGCGGTGCTGGGGATCACGCTCGTGCCCTGGCCAGCACCGGCCCAGACTACCGACGCCTGGCCGAGCAAGCCGCTGCGGTTCATCCTTCCGTTCCCGCCCGGCGGCGGTACCGACATCCTGGGTCGAATCATAGCGGAGCGTTTGACCGCGAGTCTCGGCCAACCCGTGGTGACGGAAAATCGCGGCGGGGCGGGTGGGAACGTCGGAGCCGAAACCGCGGCCAGATCCGCTCCCGACGGCTACACGATCGTCCTGGTTGCGCCTTCGCTCGCGATCAGCACCAGCCTGTACTCCAAGCTCAGTTACGATCCGGTCAAGGATTTCGCGCCCATAAGCCTCGTTGCGACGGTGCCGAACGTCATGGTCACCCATCCCTCGGTGCCCGCCGGCACGCTCGCGGAATTCATCCGTCTCGCGAAGACGAAACCCGGAGAAATGAACTTCGGTTCGGGTGGCAGTGGCACGTCCAACCATCTTGCCGGGGAACTCTTCAACATCGTGGCCGGAGTGAAGCTCGTGCACGTGCCTTACAAGGGCGTGAACCTGGCGATGAACGACGTGCTCTCGGGCCAGATCCATCTGGTGGTGATCGGAGTACCGGCGGCGGCCCCGCACATCAAGGCGGGGAAACTGAGAGCGCTCGCCCTGGTGGCGCCGCAGCGCGCCGCCGCGCTGCCCGAGGTGCCGACCGTCGCCGAAGCCGGGCTGCCGAATTTCGAAGTCACCACCTGGTACGGGATCCTTGCACCCGCGGGCACGCCGAAGACCATCGTCACGCGACTCAACGCAGAGCTCGTGAAAACCATGCACTCGCCGGATCTCAAGGAACGCCTTGCGGCGATGGCCACCGACCCGGCGACGAGCACGCCGGAAGAATTCGCGGACTACATCAAGCGGGAAATCGCGAAGTGGGGCGAGGTCGTCCGCGAGGCCGGGTTGAAGGCGGACTGACGCTCAGCCCTTGATGTGCAAGCGCAGCAGCGCGGCGAACTCGTCACTCGGAATGGGCTTGCTGAAAAAGAAACCCTGCATCTCGTCGCAGGCGCGGTCGCGGAGGAAGGTCTGCTGCTCCTGCGTCTCGACCCCTTCGGCCACGACCGTGAGGTTCAGGCTCTTGCCCATGGCGATGATCGCCTCGGTGAGAGCCTTGTCCTCGGCGTTCTGCGGAAGATCGCGGATGAACGAGCGGTCCACCTTGAGCGTGTCGATCGGAAAGCGCTTCAGGTGCGTGAGCGAGGAGTAGCCGACCCCGAAGTCGTCGATCGCAAGCCGCACGCCCATCTTCTTGATTTCGGCGAGCACTCTTCCGGCGCGCTCGGTGTTCTGGATCACCATGCTCTCGGTGAGCTCGAGCTCGAGCAGCTCCGGCTGCAACCCCGTGCTTTCCAGCGCAGCAGCGATGTCCTTGACCAGATCTTCGTCGGCGAACTGGCGTGCCGATAGGTTCACGGCCATGTGCAGCGGCGGAAGACCTTCCCGCAGCCAGGCGACGCTCTGCGCGCATGCGGTGTGCAGCACCCATTTTCCGAGCTGCACGATGAGCCCCGTTTCCTCTGCGAGCGGGATGAACTGGGCCGGCGGCACCATTCCGAGATCGGGGTGCTGCCAGCGCACCAGCGCCTCCACGCCGTTGATTTTTCCCGTGTGTAGATCGAGCTTCGCCTGGTAGTGGAGTACAAACTCGCTGCGCTCCAGGCCCCTGCGCAGACTTGTCTCGAGCGCCAGCCGCTCGAAGGAATGGATGTTCATCTCCTCGGAGTAGAACTTGTAGTTGTTCTTGCCGTCCTCCTTCGCGCGGTACATGGCGATGTCGGCGTTCTTCATCAAGGCATGCTCGTCCTGCGCCTCAGCCGGAAACATGCAGATGCCGATGCTCGCTGTCACCCGGCATTCCTGTCCTTGGATCACCATCGGCTTGACGAGGGTGAAAAGGACCTTGCGCGCCACCGTCTCGACCTGCTTGGCTTCGCTCACTTCCTGGACCAGGACGACGAATTCGTCGCCGCCCAGGCGTGCAACGACGTCGCTCGTGCGCACCGTCTGGGTGAGGCGCGCTCCCATCTCCTGAAGCAGCCTGTCACCGGCCTCGTGGCCGAGCGTGTCGTTGATGTTCTTGAAGCGGTCCAGGTCGATGAACAGCACCGCAAAATTGCGGTTATAGCGACGCGCGTTCTGGATCGCGAGGTTGAGCACGTCGTTGAACATCGCGCGGTTCGGCAGCGAGGTGAGCGCGTCGTGATTGGCGAGGAAATGGATTCGCTCCTCGTCCTGCTTGCGCTCGGAGATGTCCTTGCCGACGCCGCGATAGCCAGTGAAGGCGCCGGACGAGTCGAATACCGGCTCGCCGCTGATGCTGATCCAGATCTTCTTGCCCGCCTCGTCGAGCCGGCACAATTCCATGTCGCGGAACGGCTTGTGGGCCTCGAGGAGCGCCATGTGTTCGGCCCACTGGTCTGCGGTCATATTGACGTAGTTCTGCTCCCAGCGCTTCTTGCCGATCGCCGGGACGGTCTTCACGTTGACCCGTTGCGATCCAGTTCCGCTCATCGAGGTGAAGCGGAACTGATCGTCCTGCTCCCAGTACATGTCGGAGGAGAGCACGGTGAGGCTTCTGAAGCGCTCTTCGCTCTCACGCAGGGCATTCTCGGAGGCGAGGCGCTCTCTGATGTCCCGCGAAATGGCGGCGATGATGTACGCGTCCCCCGAGCGCAACACGTGGCGCGTCGATTCGAACGGAAACGTGGAGCCGTCCTTGCAGCGGTATTGGCTGCGCATGCCATGGATGTGGGAAGGGGTTGCTATGAATTCGTCATAGGCGCGCTCGAGCTCTTCCCGGCTCGTTGGAAGCACATCCTGCGGGCCCATCTTGAGCAATTCTTCGCGGGAGTAGCCGAGCAACCTGCACGCGGTCTCGTTCACGTCCACAAACCGCATCGTGGTGCGGTCGATCAGCACGATCATGTCCGCAGAGTTGTCCATGGCGACGCGGAACCGGCGCAGCGTCTCTTCGGCGGCGAGGCGCTCGCTGACGTCCCGCGCGATAGAAACAATGACGTGCCCTTCCCCGGACCGCACCGCGCGGGGATACGCCTCGACGGGAAGCTGCGAGCCGTCCTTGCGGCGGTATTGGCCCTTCACCGTCGGCGCGACCAGCTCGCCGGCTATCATGCGCTCGTAGAGTCGGGTGAGATCCTCGCGGGTCGTCGAGAAAATATCGGGCGGTCCCATCGTCAGCAATTCCTCCCGGCTGTAGCCGAGCGCCCGGCATGCCGCGTCGTTGACATCGACGTAACGGAGGCTGGAGGGATCGATGAGAAGCATCAGGTCTGCCGAGGCGTCCATCGCGGCGCGGAACCGCCGCTGCTCTTCTTCCGCGCGCTTGCGCTCCAAAAACTGGCCGATCTGGCTCCCGATCGCGAGTATCGCCTTCAGCAATCGCTCGTTAGGTTCGCGGACTTCACGGCTGCTGAAAGCGAGAACGCCGATCGTCTTTCCTTCCGATATGACCGGAAAGACGAATCCGCCGCGTAGGCCGACATCGGCTGTAAAAGCCGCCTTGAGAACGCGAGCGTCTTTGGTGACATCGGCGACCCACAACGGCTGCCCCGATTGCCACACCTGGCCTATCAATCCGACACCGGGCCGGTAGGCGATTTCACGCGACAGCTGGTCGGATCGCTCGATGAATTGCTGGATCGCAGGTTCCGGCACGCCCCACGACTCGCCAAGGCGCAGCGCGCCGGCCTTCTCGTCCACGCGAAAGTAACGTCCGCACTCCCAGCTCTCCGTTTCGCATATGGCACGGATCACCGCCGTCATCGCCGCCGTGACGCTCACGGCCTCGGCAATCGAGTGCGTAACCGAGTGCTCCAGGTTTTGCAATTCCTGCGCGCGCTGGGCGTAAGTGACGTCCTTGGCGGTGCCACGATAACCCCGGAATCGGCCCTTGCCGTCGACAATCGGCTGCCCGCTGGTGCTGATGTACCGCATCCCGCCCTTCGGATCCGGGCGCTTGAAGAGAAAGTCGGTAAACGGCTGTCTTGCCTTCAACGCCGCCTTGTGCTTGTCCCAACTGCCGCCGTCGCCGACTGGAACCGCGCCGCGGTCCCAGCGGTACGTCCCGAGGAAATTCTTCGTGTCGATACCGTGCCCCACGGTGCCGCCAGTGACGAGAGTAAAGCGACAGCTTTCATCCTGCTCCCAGTACCATTCGGAGGTGAGCTCGGTGAGGACTTGGAAGCGCTCCTCCCACTCCCGTGATTTCTCGCGTAGATCGGGCGGCTTCTTCGGTTTCTTCCTGGCTTCCATGCGCGACTCACGGCTTTCGCTAGGGTGACACCTCGCCCGATAGCAAAAGTATGCGCGGCTGGCGCTGGGGCGCGCAAGCATTCAGGCTCTTGCGTGTCCGCGCTCGCCGAAAACATCGGTGCGCCCTGCCGGGCGCGCGCGCAGATACTGGCGCGGCATGGGCGGCGTCACGCCGAGCTCCAGTGCCGCATGCCAGGCCCACCGGGGGTCCCAGAGAAAGCCGCGCGCAAGAGACACCATGTCGGCCCTGCCTTCGGCGATGATGTTCTCGGCCTGCCTCGCCTCGGTAATCATCCCGATCGCGGTGGTGACGATGCCCGCGTCCTTGCGGATGCGCTCGGCGAAGGGCACCTGGTAACCGGGCCCGACGGGGATCACCTGGTTCTTCATCAGCCCGCCGCTCGAGCAATCGATCCAGTCGCAGCCGAGGCTCTTCAATTCCCGGGCGAAGACGACGGACTGCTCGAGGTCCCATCCGCCCTCGATCCAGTCGGTGCACGAGACGCGCACTCCGAGCGGCTTCCCTTCCGGCCACGCCGCACGCACGGCGGCGAAGACTTCCAGCGGAAAGCGCATTCTGTTGGCGAGCGAGCCGCCATACTCGTCCTCGCGCCGGTTCGAGAGCGGCGACAGAAATTCGTGCATGAGATAACCGTGAGCCGAATGCAACTCGATCGCATCGAACCCGATTCGTTCTGCGCGGTGCGTCGAATCGGCGAATTTCGCGACGAGTACCTTGATCTCGGCGCGGGTGAGCGCGCGCGGTACCAGCTCGCCTTCGCCCATCGCGACTGCGGAAGGGGCGACCGGCTGCCAGCCGCCGTCCTGCGGGCCGAGCGATTTTCTCGCGTCCCAAGGCGCGGCGGTCGAGGCTTTCCTGCCGGCATGGGCAAGCTGGATACCGAGTTTCGCCTGCCCGTGGGCGCGACAGAACGCAACGATGCGGCGCAGCGCCGCTTCGTTCGCGTCTGAGTAGAGCCCTGAGCAGCCGGGCGTGATGCGGCCGATCGGCTCGACATCGGTCATCTCGAAGCACAGGAGCGCTGCGCCCGAATTGGCGAGCATTCCCAGGTGAGCAAAATGCCAGTCGGTCATCGAGCCGTCCACGGCCGAGTACTGGCACATCGGCGACACCATGATGCGGTTCTCGAGCGCGAGGCCGCGCAACTGGATAGGCTCAAACAGGTGGCTGGTCATCGAACGAACCTAGGCGGAAACCTTTCGAGGCGTGACCAATGCTACCCGGAATAGGCAGGCGACATCGATCCAAGAGGGCGTCACGAGCGGGGTTCTTCGGACCGGAGGTCGCTGTCTCAGTGGACGAACGAAAAAGCGAGATAACTTGTTGACCATTGACTGCTTTTCCCGCTAGAATCCCGCCTCTT
>VBDE01000069.1 GCA_005883665.1 Betaproteobacteria bacterium | reverse complement strand
AGGGCAAGGCGGTCCGCGTCATCGACAAGCGATCCAAAACTTGACGTTCACTGAAGCATCCACTCGAGAGGAACCGCCGCGCGACACCGGCGATTTCGCCGGCGACTGCGCGCGCTACTCGCGATTCTGGGAGAGCAGCGCGGCGCGGCTCGCGCGCCTGCCCGCGAAGCCCGCGCGCAACGCGGACGAGGCGCAGGCGGCCGAGCAAATCAAGCAGGCGGCGCGCGACGCGCGCGCCCGCTTTCTCTCCGCCCACGTGGAAGGCGTCTATGACCGGCTCACGCAGAAGCGCTCGCGATTCATTCGCGTCGAGGAGCTCGTATACGACGCGGCCTCGCTCGTGCCCGGGCTCGCTCCGACGCGCGCGCAGGTCGCGCCCGAGTCCGCGCTCCCGCAGCGCGACAAGGAAGGACTGGAGATCGATCAGGGCATCTTCGTCTCCGCTGTGCTCGCGAATCCGAACGCCGGGCGCCACCTGTGCCACGCGATGCTGCTGCCCCACGCGGGAACCGCCGAGCGGTTTCCGGAGCTGGGAAGGAATGGGCGCGTCGATCTCGGCGCGGCGGAAGTCTTCCGCAAAGGCAAAGCCGCGCACGTGATCCAGAAGAACCCGCGCCATCTGAACGCCGAGGACGCGAGCACCCTAGACGCGGCCGAGATCGCGGTCGATCTGGCGATCCTCGATCCGCACGCGCAGATCTGCGTGCTGCGAGGGGACACCGTACAGGGCGGCAAGTATCAGGGGCGCCGCGTGCTCGGCAGCGGCATCAACCTCACGCATCTCTACCACGGCAAGGTGCCATTCATCTGGTACCTGCAACGCGACCTGGGGATCGTCAACAAGATCTACCGGGGTCTCGCGCGCCCGGACGCGATGCCGGACGACGTCACCGGGACAACGCGGGAGAAACCCTGGATCGCGGTGGTGGAGGGATTCGCCATCGGCGGGCACTGCCAGTACCTGCTCGTGATGGACTACGTGCTCGCGGCGCAGGACGCGTTCATGAGCCTGCCCGCCCGCAAGGAGGGCATCATCCCCGGCGCGGCCAACCTGCGCCTGCCGCGCTTCACCGGGGACCGCATCGCGCGCCAGGCGATCATGAGCGAGCGCCGGTTCGAGTGCGACAGCGCCGAGGGGCGGCTGATCTGCGACGAGGTGGTCGCGGGAGGCGACATGGACGGCGCGATCGAGCGCGTCGTGGAGAGGCTGACCGGTTCGGGTGTGGTGAGCGCCAGCGCGAACCGGCGCGCTTTCCGCATCGCGCAGGAGCCGTTCGATCTGTTCCGGAGCTACTTCGCCCTGTACGCGCTCGAGCAGGCCTACTGCCACTTCAGCCCGGCGCTGATCGAAAACCTCGAACGGAACTGGAACGCGAAGAGCCGCAGGCTGGACTGAGCGTCAGTTGTCGCCTGACCCGTCGTCCGACCAGCGCCTGCGAGGTCCCTCATAGGGGTAGTCCGCCGGGTCGTCCGCACCCGCCTCGTCTTCCAGATCGTCGAACTCATCCAATTGCCGGAGCAGCGATTGCAGGCGCAGTTCGGCGGCGGAATCCCGGTCGGCCTGACCCGAGAGCCGCTTGGCCACGCTTGAGGCGCGTTCGTAGTCGCGCTTCGTTCTGACCGGCCGCGCGTACCCGTTGGTTTTTCTTCGCTTGCTCATGGCTACCCCTTCCTGGCCCGGTTGGGCTCCTTCTCGTAAGTGTAGCCCTTACTTGGGCAGGAGGGTCGATTGATGCTGCCGCCGTCGCGCCCGCTGGCGGAACGCGCCGCGCGCGAACCAGGCGAGGCCCGCAAGGATGAGCACCCCCATCAGCCAACGGACGGCGACTGCCAGCTGCGAGGCGTCGAGCACCGGCCACGGGAACTTGCTCAGGCGGTCCGCGCGCTCGGTCATCCAGTGCCAGGCCGTGTGGCCCACCAGCACCGACAGAATGATCGTTCCCAGGCGTTCCGCGACCAGGAACCGGAACAGGATTTCCAGCGCGGGGACGAGGAGCACCAGCACGAGCAGTTGCCCGAGCTCGACGCCGAGATTGAACGACAGCAGCGAGGTCAACAGATGGGACCCGGCGAACTGCAGCGTTTCGCGGAGCGCGAACGAGAAGGCGAACCCATGGACGAGGCCGAATCCGAAGGTGATGAGCCAGCGGCGGCCCACGTCGCTGCCGAGGACGTTCTCGATCGCCATGTACAAAATGGAAATCGCGATCAGCGTTTCGATGAGCGGCGGAAACCACAGTGCGTCCGGCCCGAGGTTGTAGGCGGACGCGATGAGGGTGATCGAGTGCGCGACCGTAAACGCGGTGACGAGCAGAACGAGCTGCCCGAATTTCCGGAACGGGATCACCAGGCAAAGCAGGAACAGCAGATGGTCGGTCCCCTCCAGGATGTGGAAGAATCCCGCCTCGACGAAGCGCCAGGCGGCCTGGTGCCAGCGCGGAGCCAGCCTGACCAGGCCCGGATCCCCGTGCAGGTCGAAGGCGCGCACGACGCCGGGGTCCGGAAGGAAGCGGAGCACGACGGTGGTTCGCAGGCCCAGCCGCTCGAGCCGGGGCCGGATCGAGAAGTCGGAGCGGTCCGAGTCGATCGGATAATCGAACAGGACGTCTAGCAGTCCCTGCTCCCAGTACAGCTCCATATTGCTCGGCAGCCGCGGGCCGGTGACGTGCGCGAGCGCCTGCTCGTACGACGCGAAGGATTTGTCGGACTCCAGGGACACGCGGGCTTCCGCGACGCGCGGGTGAGCGAGGCGGACGTCGCCCTCGTACAGGTCGACGCTGTCCGCGATCCACAGCGTCGCCGCGTTTCGGAGCGACGCGTCGGCGCGCGCGAGATCGAGAAAGCCCGCGCCGCGCCGCGGAAAGTCCACCTCGCGCATGGCTTTCAGCGGCACGCGAACGAGAAGACGAAGCCGCTGCCCTTCCGGCTTCACGAAGGCATTCACCCTCACGTCGGCCGGGATGTCGTGAGCCACCGCCGGCAGGGCGAGCACGAGAATCAACGCCGCCACCGACGCGACCCTCATGCGGCGCATGAGGGTGTTGACAAGGATTTTCCCAGCGTCGAGCATAGGGGCAGCGCAGCTTACAACGGAAAAGGGGGAGCCAATGAAAAGCAACGAGAGCAAGCGCAATCTTCACATCGGTGCGGCGTTCGTTTCAGTCCTCGTCGCGCTCGGAGCCTGCCAGGCCCTGCTCGAAGCGGGCTCCCCGGGACCCACGGTCCAGGCGCCGAGATTCGAAGTGGATCCGCTGTGGCCGAAGCCCCTGCCGAATCACTGGCTGCTCGGCTGGACAATCGGGGTTTGGGTCGACGAGCAGGACCACGTCTGGGTCATTCATCGCGGCGCGGGAGGGCTGCATGACAACGAAAAGGGGCTCGAGCTGAAGCCTCCCATCTCCGAGTGCTGCCGCACGGCGCCGCCCATACTTGTGTTCGATCCGGCGGGCAACCTGGTCAGGTCCTGGGGTGGCCCGGGCCCGGGCTACGAGTGGCCGGAAGGGGCGCACGGCGTCCACGTCGATTACAAGGGCAACGTCTGGCTCGGCGGCAACGGCAAGGGGGACGCCCACGTCCTGAAGTTCACGAAGGACGGGAAATTCCTGATGCAGCTCGGCCGCTATGGCAAGAATGCCGGCAGCAACAACCTCGAGAACTTCGGGCGGGTGGCCAAGATCTGGGTCGATCCCAGGACCAACGAAGCGTACATTGCCGACGGCTATACCAACAAACGCGTCGCCGTGGTCGATGCCGATACCGGCAAAATGAAACGCTACTGGGGCGCGTACGGCAACAAGCCGGACGACGCTCCCCTGGGCAACTACGATCCGAAAGCGCCGCCGGCCCAGCAGTTCCGCAACCCGGTGCATTGCGTCGAACGCTCGAACGACGGCCTGGTCTACGTGTGCGACCGTCAGGGCGACCGCGTGCAGGTATTCCGCCCGGACGGGACGTTCGTGAAGGAAGGGTTCTATGCCAAGGAGACGCTCGCTTCGGGTTCGGCCTGGGATATCGCGTTCTCGAAGGATCCCGGGCAGCGCTTCATGTTCCTCGCCGACGGCCAGAACGAGAAGGTGCGCATCATATTGCGCGAGACGCTGGAGGAGATTTCGAACTTCGGCGACGGCGGGCGCCAGCCCGGCCAGTTCTACGGCGTGCACAGCATCGCCAGCGATTCGAAAGGCAACCTCTACACCACCGAGACGTACGAAGGAAAGCGCGTGCAGAAATTCGTCTACAAAGGCATAGGCGCGGTTCCGCGCGGCAGCCAGGGCGTGCTGTGGCCGCGCTCCGGGTGAGAACCTGATGCGGCGCGTGCGAGACGCGCTGATAGGTGCTGTACTCGTTTTCTCCGCGGCTGGCACGTTCGCACAGGTTTTTCCCTCGAAACCGGTACACATCGTCGTTCCCTTCCCGCCGGGTGGGGGCGCTGATACGCTCGCGCGCATCATTGAGCCCAAGCTCGCCGGGATCTGGGCCCAGCCGATCGTGGTCGAGAACCGTCCGGGCGCGAGCGGCCATATCGGCGCCGAGTTTGTGGCGAAGTCCGCGCCCGATGGCTGCACGCTCCTCATGAGCTCGACCGCGTCGCTTACCGAGAAGAACATCGACCAGTTCGCGCCGGTGTCGCTGGTCTCGGCCTCGGCCTATATCGTCACCGCGAACCCGGGCGTCGCGGCGGCGAACATCCGTGAGCTGATCGCGCTCGCGAAAGCGAACCCGGGCAAGCTCACGTTCGGCTCCTCCGGCACGGGCGCGGCCTCGCATCTTTCGGCGGAGCTCTTCAAAGCGACGGCGGGAGTGGACCTTTTGCACGTGCCTTACAAGGGCACCGGACAGGCGCTCACCGACCTGCTCGCCGGGCACGTGAACCTGATGTTCGCACCGTCGCAGACGGTCATGCCTTATGTGCGCGCGGGCAAGCTAAAGGCGCTCGCCGTCACCGGGGCCAGACGCTCGGAGACCTTGCCGGATCTTCCAACCGTCGCCGAATCGGGCTTACAGGGATACGAAGCGGTAGGCTGGTTCGGCCTGCTCGCGCCGGCGGCAACGCCGAAAGCAAGCGTGGCAAGGGCCTCCGCCGACGTGAATCGCGTGCTCGCGATGAGCGAGGTGCGCGAGAAAATGCTAGTCCTCGGAGCCGATCCCGCGGGCAACACACCCGAGGAGTTCGCGCGCTTCATCCGCGCCGACCAGGCGAAGTGGTCCAGGCTGATGAAAGAGGCGGGGACTACGCCGGAGTAACGTCGGGGGAGCCGCCCGTCGGGGGTTTGCGGCGCTGGTTCTGGCGCCGCTCCAGCGACGTGCCCGTGGTTTGTTCCAATCGATGACGGCGATCCTCCGGCCGGCGCCGGTCGCTCAACCATTCGATGGCTTGCGACTCATTGTGAAAGTTGCGAAGAGTGATTCCCTGCTGGCGCGCGAGCAACGCGACGTAATCGTGAGACATGCCCAGCTCGACGGTATCACCGACGAGGGCGATCCTGTGCTCTGGATCCGATGCGAGCTTCTTGAAGGTCTCGAGGACCCCAGATCTTTCGACCGTGAACAGGGTTTTCGACGAGCGCACGCGCACAAGGATGCGTGAGCAGCCGTGCCTCACGCTTTCGAAGACCACTGCACGAAGAAACCTTCTTGTTTCTTCGGCGGTTTCCCGTTCGAGCAGATCTGCCCTGAGAAAACCGCGTTCCATCGCGATCTTGTATTGCATAGTCCCAAGAGCGCCGTGCGGCGTCCTTCTCCGTCCTTTCTCCTCCCTTGGGCCGTTAGGCTTCGACCGTCAG
>VBDE01000068.1 GCA_005883665.1 Betaproteobacteria bacterium | reverse complement strand
TGCAGATCCTGTGAGTAGTTCTGGCGGTTCTGCACGACCACGCCGGGGACCCGCGAGAGGGTCTCCGACAGATTGATCAGCGGTTTGCCCTCGCGGATCGCATCGGCGTCTATCCGGTCGATCGAGACCGGCAGATCGAAGCTGTTGCGCTCCGAGCGCGTCGCGGTGACCACGATTGAAGGCGTGCCGGAGGATTCGCCCTGGCCCGATTCGGTCTGAGCGCCGGCCGGGAAGGCGAAAGCTCCCGCGCCGAGAGCGAGTAGGGCCGCGGGGCATGAGGTCGTAATTCGGTGCGCCATGGGTTCTTGTGAGTCGCGCCGGAGACGGAGCGCGGCTTCCCTTTTTATCCGGTTGCGTCCGGGATCGAGCGTGGCTATGATGCCATGACGCCCCGTCGATTGCACCGCGGCGCCCCCTCGAAGACCACAACACCCGGGAAAAGGAGGATATTCCATGTCGCCCGCACCGTCCCGATCGCTCATCTCCCTCGCTTCCGCGCTCGTCTGCGTCTTCTCCGCCGCGGCGGCGCAGGCACAGGCGCCCGCCGCTCCCGCCGCCCCGCCCTCCTGGCAGCAAGGTCGTAGCGCCGAGCAGGAGAAATCACCCCTGCACCCGTTCGCGATCGAAGTGACCGGCAAGGCCGCGAACCTGCTTCCGGTGGACAAGCTCAAGGTCCCGGACGGATTCAAGGTCGAAGTCTGGGTCGACGGTGTCCCCGGAGCGCGCTCCATGGCGCTCGGCAACAAAGGCACCGTGTTCGTGGGCACTCGCCAGTTGAAAGACGTCTACGCGATCGTCGACCGCGGCGGCAAGCGCGAGGTGAAGACCATTCTGAAGGACCTCGATTCGCCGAACGGTGTCGTCTTCAGCAGGGGCACGCTCTATGTTGCCGAGCGCCACCGCATCACGCGCTACGACGGCATCGAGAGCCGCCTGGACAGCCCGCCGGATGCCAAGGTCGTGGTCGACGGCCTCGATCCGCAGAAACAGCCCGGCCACTTCTGGAAATTCCTCGCGCTCGGGCCCGACGGCAAGCTGTATTACAACGTCGGCGCGCCCGGCAACATCGTCATGCCGGCCTATTTCCAGGCGGCGATTTCGCGGGTCGATCCCAAGACCGGGATCATCGAGAATTACGCCCAGGGCGTGCGCAACTCGGTCGGCTTCGACTGGCATCCGCAGACCAAGCAGTTGTGGTTCATCAATCATGGACGCGACTGGCTGGGCGATGAGTCGCCGAACGACACGTTGCACGTGGCCACGCGCAAGGGCCAGCATTTCGGCTATCCCTATTGCCACCAGGGCGATACGCTCGACCCCGAGTTCGGCAAGAACCGCTCGTGCGCCGAGTTCACGCCGCCGGCGTTGAAGCTCGGTGCGCACATCGCGCCCATCGGCATGCGCTTCTACACCGGCAAGATGTTTCCGGCCGAGTACCAGAACAACATCTTTATCGCCTTTCGAGGCTCGTGGAACCGCACCATCAAACAGGGCTACAACGTGACGCGTGTGAGCTTCGATGCGGATGGCAAGCCGAAGATGGAGCCGTTCCTGACGGGATTCCTCGTGGACGAGAAGGCCGATCCGCCCATGTGGGGCCGTCCGAACGACGTGATGGTGATGCGCGACGGCTCGCTGCTCGTTTCGGATGACCAAAACGGAATCATCTACCGCGTGAGCTACGCCGGGAAGTGAGCGGTCGCAGTCGCAACAGCGGCTGCGCGGCGGCGATGTTTGCCGCCGCGCTTTGTTTTTTCCTCCACGGCGCCATCGCCGAAGAGGTCCCGCGCAAGGCGCAAGCCTGCGTCGCCTGTCACGGTCCCGCGGGAAATTCGACCGACCCGGCGATGCCTTCCCTCGCCGGGCAGCCTGCGCAGTTCATCTCGATGCAGCTCTTCATGTTCCGCGAAGGCAACCGCAAGGATCCGCAGATGTCGCCGATGGCCTCCAGCCTCTCCAACGCCGACATGAACGAGTTGGCGGCCTATTTTTCCACGCAAAAACCGGCGGCCGCTTCGCATGGTACGGCGTCGGAAAACGCCGCCGCCGGACGGCGCCTTGCCGAGCAGCACCACTGCGTGCAGTGCCATGGCCCCGCGCTCCTCGGCCTGCAGCACATTCCGCGGCTCGCCGGCCAGCAATTCGCCTATCTGAGAACGCAGTTGCGCGGCTTCAAGGCGAGGACCCGAGCCGATTTCGACGGGAACATGACCTCGGCGGCAGAGCTGCTCTCGGAAAAGGACATCGAAATCCTCGCTGACTATCTTTCCGGCCTCACCCCGTCCCGAGATTGATAAGCAGGATCCCCTGAGGTACTGTTGCAACGCAGCAGGCTGAAAACTGTCCAATACCGCATGCACACGACCCGAGTCGTCGAATTCGAGCGCCAGCGGGCGGGCGTTGCATGCACTGCGCGGGCGTGGGCAAAGGTCCCCGCGGCGCCAAGCGCGGAGCAACGCAGCGAACTGAAAGCGCGCGTCAAGCGATTGCTCAGGGAACGGAGCGCGGTGCTGCTCGCGCACTACTACGTCGAGCCCGACATCCAGGACCTCGCCGAGGAGACCGGCGGCTGCGTGGCGGACTCGCTCGAGATGGCGCGTTTTGGCCGGGCGCAGGCCGCGCCGACGCTGGTGGTCGCGGGCGTGCGCTTCATGGGCGAGACCGCGAAGATCCTCAATCCCGAGAAGCGCGTGCTCATGCCCGACCTCGACGCAAGCTGCTCGCTCGATCTGGGTTGTCCGGCCGATGAATTTTCCGCTTTCTGCGACCAGCACCCCGAGCGCACCGTGGTGGTCTATGCGAATACGAGCGCCGCGGTCAAGGCCCGTGCCAGCTGGGTGGTCACCTCGTCAATCGCGCTCGACGTGGTGCGCCACCTGCACGCGCGCGGGGAAAAGATACTGTGGGCGCCCGACCGGCATCTCGGCGCCTACGTTCAGGGTCGGACAGGCGCCGACATGCTGCTGTGGCACGGCGCATGCGTCGTGCACGAAGAATTCAAGGCGCTGGAACTGGAGGTCCTGAAGAAAGAACATCCGCGGGCGAAGGTGCTCGTCCACCCGGAATCCCCCGCCGAGGTGATCAAGCTCGCCGACGCGGTCGGCTCGACCACGCAGATCATCAAGGCAGCGCAGGCCCTGGATGCCGACGAATTCATCGTTGCGACCGACAACGGCATGCTTCACAAACTGAAGATGCTGATGCCCGAAAAACGCTTCATCGAGGCGCCCACCGCGGGCGCGAGCGCCACGTGCAAGAGCTGCGCGCATTGCCCCTGGATGGCGATGAACGGCCTCGCGAACCTCGCAGAGGCGCTCGAGACCGGCGCGAACGAGATCCACATCGATCCGGAAATCGGTCGCCGCGCGTACCGTCCGATCGATCGCATGCTCGCCTTTGCCGAGGGCAGGAAGGTCCAGGTGCGCGCCTCCGGCGATCTCGCACGTGACGGCGCGCTGTTCAGCAACGTCGGGCCGGCCTGACCGGTACGCGCAGAATTTTCCCCTTGGCGCGGAAGGGGCGTCCGCGTATATTCCGGGAGCACCGGACAGGCCACAGCAGCGGCCGGAAGCGTTTAAGGACGAACTCACAGGAGAGAAAGCGATGAAGGCCTTCGTATCAGTCACTCTGGGAGCCGCGCTTGCGCTGGCGGGCGCTGCCCAAGCGCAGGAAAAATACAGTTTGTCGATCGCCACCGGCGGCACCGGCGGCGTGTACTACCCGCTAGGCGGCGGGATGGCGAACATCCTGTCCAAGTACGTCCCGGGACTGCAAGCAACGGCCGAGGTGACTGGCGGCTCGGTGGACAACCTCAAGCTCATCGCGACCGGCAAGCCCTACATCGCGTTTTCCATGGCGGACGCAGGCCAGGACGCGTACCGCGGCGAGGACAAGTTCAAAGGCACCAAGGTGCCCCTGCGCACCCTCATGGTTTTGTATCCCAATCGCATGCACGTGGTCACGATCGACGGCATCGGCATCACGAGGATGGCGGACCTCAGAGGCAAGCGGGTCTCGACCGGTTCACCGGGCAGCGCCACCGAGGTGATGGGATTTCGCGTGATCGAGGCCGCGGGTCTTGACAAGGACCGCGACATGAAGCGCGAGCGGCTCGGCGTCGCCGAGTCGGTGAATGCGCTCAAGGATCGCAAGATCGATGCGTTCTTCTGGGTGGGTGGCCTCCCGACCGCGGCAGTGACCGACCTCGCCAACACGCCCGGCATCAAGATCAAGCTGATCGACCACGCCGAAACCGTCGCCGCGATGAACAGGAAGTACGGCCCGCTCTACATTGAGGACGTCATCCCGAAGGCGACTTACAGGGGTATGGACGCAGACAACCGCCAGGCCACCGTGTGGAACATCCTCGTTTCGCATGAGAATCTGAGCAATCAGACCGCCTATAACATCGTCAAGACCATCTTCGACAAGCGCGAAGACATGATCGCCGTGCACAAAGAGGCGGAGAATTTCAAGCTGGAAAACCAGAAGGCCGCCGCTTCGCCGATTCCTTTCCATCCCGGCGCGGTCAAGTATTTTGCAGAGCGGGGTGTGAGGATTCGTGTTGCTCCTGAAATGCCCGCCCTGCCCCATCATTAAAGGCGGACGCGGCCCGCGTTTTCCAAGGGGCGGGGCCGCTTGCGGGATCACGGGCTCGAAGCGCAGAATGTTCGCGAGGGGCGAGCCGTCATGTTGCTCAAAGCGCTGTCGATCGCAGAGTGTTTCATCGTTCTCGCGGGATGTGCCGCAGCGCCCCCTGCGCCTTTGCCAGCGCATCTTCTATGGCAGGATCAAGCCTTTGGCTATGATGCGGCCTTGGTCTCGGTCGGCAAACGGGACCTTTTCCAGCTTGACGCCGGGCTTCTATCGAAACTGCACGATCCACGCATTCAAAATTCCAGCGCGCAATATCGTCTGCATTATTTGGAATCAATCCTATTCGGCCCGAAAGCAAAAGATTTTCCTTATTCGTGGGGCCACTCGACGGTCGCCGCAGAAACGTGGCGTCGAAAAAGCGGCGATTGTCTTTCGCTGACCGTCTTGTCCTATTCTCTGGCGAGGGCTCTGGACATGTCGGTCCAAATGCAGGAAGTGCGCGTGCCTGTGGTCTTCGACCGACGCGGCAATGTCGAATTTTTCAACCGGCACGTCAATGTATTTATTAGGAGCGTTGGGGACCTGTACCTCATATCTGGATCAATGCGACCAGGTGATGTGATCATCGATTTCGAACCCCAAGTCGCTTCGCGACGAGAGGGATCGGCCTTATCGGAGGATGGCATTCTTGCGCGCTTCTATAACAATCTTGCGGCGGAATACTTGGCGCAAGGCGATCTGCCTTTGGCTTATGCTCACTTCAAAGCGGCGGTACTTGCGGACCCCGGCTATTCACCGAGTTATAGTAATCTGGCGCAGCTCTATATACGCAAAGGCTTCCTTCAAAGCGCAGAACAATTGTTATTGCACACCATCGCACTCAACGATGACGCAGATATCGCGCTACGCTCCCTCCATCAGCTATTGGTATCCCAAGGTCGTGAATCGGAGGCTTTGAAGTACAAGGCTCGGCGTGGGACTCCATCACCTCGAGGAAGGAAATTATCAAAAAGCCGTTGACGCTCTTGAGCGTGCGCAGGATCTAACCCGGGGATTTCAGGAAGTGCATCGCTATTTGGCCATTGCCTATTGGCGGGCCGGTAACCCGATTCAGGCGAAGAATCAACTCTCGGTGTTGGCGTCGTTGATGTTTAACGATTTGGGGTTCGCTGCGCCGAGTGGAGAAAATCAACAGACTCCCTGAAGATCGGATCGCCAAGCCGAACGAGCGAGTAGGCGGCGTGTCACGCCGGTGAGCTGTGCTAGCATGCGCGCCGAGGAGGGCGGATGAGCGAGATCGCGAAGCCGGCAGCCGATCAGCCGGCAATCGACGCCGAGGCGCTAAAGAAAGCCGAGCAGTTCATCGAGGCGGAAGAGGGCGCGAGCAACAAGTTGCGCGGCGCGCTCGGCATCTTCGTCTCGGCGACGGCGGTGGTGATGTCGCTGTTCCATCTCTACACCGCGTACGCAATCGTGCCGACGCAGGTGCTGCGCCCGGTGCACGTCGGCTTCGTGTTGTTCCTCAGCTACCTGCTGTTTCCCGCCTCGAGGCGGTACCGCCACCGCATCATGTGGTGGGACTGGGCGGCCGCGTTCGCCGCCGTCGCGGTGATTGCCTACATTCTCCAGGGCGGCGATGATATCTGGGACCGCAACACTTCGCCGGACAACTGGGACATCGTCTTCGGCACCGCGTTGATCCTTCTGATCCTCGAGGGC
>VBDE01000041.1 GCA_005883665.1 Betaproteobacteria bacterium | reverse complement strand
GCGAGCCGAGCAGCACGGCGCGCCGGACGCGCGGGTCGGCGCCGCGCTGCAGGTAGCGCAGCACGATGACCCCGCCGAGGCTGTGGCCGACCAGGTGCAGGCGCTGCGCTTTGAGCGCGGCAATCTTCTCGGCCACGCGCGCAAGATGCTCCGCGAGCGTGCCTCGCATGGTGCGATAGCTCAGCGTTTGCACCGCAAAACCTTCCCGCCGCAGCGCCAAGGCGAGATAGCTCATGACCCAGCGGTTCATCCACGCCCCGTGTAGCAGAAGCACGGCCTCCTCGGGAAATGCGCTCACGGCCGCTCGCTCACCCTCGACCCGCCGAGCCGCGTCCCGAGGCAAGCAGGCCGGCTCCCGCGAGGAGGGGCAAAGCCGCGATTACCAGAAACCCGCTACCGTAGCTTCCCGACGCCGATGCGATCGCTCCAAAAAGCGGAGGCCCGATCAGCACGCCTGCAAAAGTGAAGAATTGCGTTCCGCCGGTGACGATGGCGACCCGGCCTTCAGGCGCGAGCCGTGCAACCTCCGCCAGGAACACGCCATTCCAGCCTACTGCGGTCGCGCCGTACAGCACACAGACGGCGAAGACCGCGACGGGCGGCCAGTCGGCCGTAAACAGGGCCACGGCGAACGCGCAAAGCGCCATGACCAGGCCGAGCGCGGCCAAGACCATTCGCGGCTCGAAAACATGGTCGGCGACGGCGCCCCAGAGAACCCGGCCCAGCGCGCCGGCGAACTGAGACGCGGAAAATGCGAGGCCGGCGGCGACGAGAGAATACGCGAGCTCGATCTTGAGGTAGGACACGAGATAGGTAGTGAAGCTTATCTGGGCGGCCGAATACACACCCGAAACCAGAGCCAACTCGAGAATCGGCCGTCGTGCCCAGACCTCCGCGACGGGCGCTGCGAAGCCGCGGACGCGAAGGCGCTGGTCCAAGCTGCGATCCCTGTCGTACAGGCTGCGGAACGGGACGAGCACCGCGAGGAAGGCCGAGGCTCCGAGCGCGAGGGCGAGCACGGCGGCTTGCCAGTTCGTCCACAGCAACAGCACGGGCACGAGCATTCCCGCAACGGCCCCTCCGACGGGGACTCCCGTCTGCTTGATCGAGAAAACCATCGAGCGCACGCGCTTCGGTGCCGCGACGGCGAGGATGGCCGAGCTTGCCGGGTTGACCAGACCGTGCGCGGTTCCGAGGAGCGCGCCACACAGGAGGAGCAGCGCGACATGGGATCCCGCGCCCACGGCCAGACCCAGCGCCACGCCGAGAACGGCGACCTGGAGCACGCGTACCGGGCCGTGCCGGCCGACCAGCGTTCCGCTCGCGAGCCCCGCGAACATCGCCACCGTGTAGGAGAACCCGACCCACTGACCCACCGCCGTCGGCGCCGCGCCAAAATCGGCGGCCGCGACCGGGGCGAGCACCGGGGGCACCGCCAGGGCCATCGCAGTGAGCGACTGCACCGCGAGGGTCATCGCCACCGCGGCGACGGTCCGTGCGGCGCCGGGTCCTTCGCCGCCGCTCAAAATCGGCGACGCGGCCCGCGCGCCCTACTTTGAGGATTCACTGCGAACCGCGCTGGAACTCGTAGCGAAGAGTCACCGAGTGTTTGCCGGTGTTGGACCAGACCAGGCAATGATCGCCCGCCTTGCGCGGGACGAAACTGCCCGACGCGCTGTCGGTCCCGTCGCGCTTGAAGTCGATGATTTCCTTTTCCTCCTGGTGCGAGACCTTGAAGTTTAGCGGCCCGTCGGCGCGAAACTTGTAGTGGAGCCGCTGCCTGTTGTTGAGGGAAAGGCATTCCTTCTGCGCTTCCGAAACCACCAGCGTTTTGGTCACGACCCTGGCGGGTGAGGTCTTGGCGGCGTCCTGAGCCCACACGGGCGCGACAAGCAAGACTGCGGCTCCTACCAACACGAACCGAATAGGCGTCGTCATGATTTCGACCTCCATGCCATCCGAAACCTTACACCAATTCGACGGCAGCGACAGTCATCGCACAAGCCGACGTGAAGGAGAAGCTCGCCCAGCAAGGCGCCCTGGCAAGATCGTGGACTCCCGAGGAATTCGGTTCCTTCATCCACAACGAAATCGTGAAATGGGCCAAGGTGGTGAAGGCCTCTGGCGCAAAAGTCGAATAGCCACCGGCGCCGCGGGATCGTCCGGCCTAGTTGAAACTCTTCCCTTCGCTCGCCAACTTCGCCAGCAGAGCCGCGGGTTTCCAGAAACCCGGATCCCCGTGGGGATTGGCGGCGAAGCGCTTCATGCTGTCGACGACCTTGTACAGTCCCACCTCGTCGGCGTAGAGCATCGGCCCGCCCCGGTGAAGGGGAAAACCGTAGCCGGTCAGGTAGACCATGTCGATGTCGGAGGCACGCCGTGAAATACCCTCCTGCAGGATCGCCGCCCCTTCGTTGACGAGTGCAAAGATCAATCGCCGTACGATTTCTTCGTCGCTGATCTTGCGGCGCTGCGCTCCGATCTCCTCGCTGTGCTCGACAATCATTTGGTCGACGACCGGATCCGGGATCGCATCGCGGCGGCCGGCTTCGTACCGATACCAGCCCAGCCCCGTCTTCTGGCCGAAGCGCCCCTGCTCGCACAGCCGATCGGCGATCTTCGAGTACTTTAAACCGGGCTGTTCGCGGTAGCGCCGCTTGCGGATGGCCCAGCCGATGTCGTTGCCCGCCAGATCCGACATGCGGAAAGGGCCCATCGCCATGCCCCAGCCTTCCAGCGCGCGGTCCACCTGCCCGGGCGTGGCCCCTTCCTCCAGCAGGAACAACGCCTGGCGGATGTACTGCTCGACCATGCGGTTGCCGATGAAGCCATCGCATACGCCCGAGACCACCGCGGTCTTCTTGATCCTTTTCGCCAGGCTCATCACCGTGGCGAGGACGTCTTTTGCGGTCTTCGCGCCGCGCACCACTTCAAGGAGCTTCATCACGTGGGCGGGACTGAAGAAGTGCGTGCCGATTACGTCTTGGGGTCGCCTGGTGAAGTCTGCGATCTTGTTCACATCCAGCGTGGAGGTGTTGGACGCGAGAATGGCGCCGGGCTTCATCACCTCGTCCAATTGCCGGAACACCTCTTCCTTGACCGCAATGTCTTCGAACACCGCCTCGATCGCCATATCGGCGTCCTTCAGATCATCGTAAGAAAGAGTCGGCTCAAGCAGCGTCATGCGCTCCTCGACCTGTCGCGCCGTGAGCCTTCCTTTCTTGGCGCTCGCTTCGTAGTTCTTGCGGATCGTCGCAATTCCCTTCTCGAGCGCCTCCTGCTTCACTTCCAACAAGGTGACGGGAATGCCGGCACTGAGGAAATTCATCGTGATGCCCCCGCCCATGGTGCCCGCGCCGATGACTGCCATCTTTTCGATCTTGCGCAGTGGCGTGTTCTCCGGAACATCGGGAATCTTCGCTGCCGCCCGTTCGCCGAAGAAAGCATGCCGCAGCGCGCGCGATTCCGGAGTCTGCATCAGCTGCAGGAACGATTCCCGCTCGAAGCGTGCTCCCTCCTCAAAGGGCATGGTGACGGCGGCCGCGACTGCGTCGACGCATTTGAGTGGCGCGGGGAAATTTCTCGCCGCCGCGCGGACCGTATCGCGAGCCACCTGGAAGAATCCTTCCGCGTTGGCGAGACTTACTTTCATATCGCGCACGCGCTTCAAAGGGCGCCCTTCCGCGACGATCCTCTCGGCGAACCGGACGGCCCCCGGCAGCAGATCGTGCTCGATCATCTCATCGAAGAGCGCGCTGTCCTTGAGCTGCTCCGAAGGCACCGGGTTGCCGGATACGATCATGTCGAGCGCCGCTTCGGCGCCGATGAGCCGGGGCAGGCGCTGCGTACCGCCCGCGCCTGGCATCAGCCCCAGTTTCACCTCGGGCAGGGCGATCTGCGCGCCCTTGGCGGCCACGCGGAAGTGGCAGCCCATGGCCAGCTCCAGCCCGCCGCCCATGCAGGCGCCGCCGATCGCCGCAACGACGGGTTTCCTCGCGTTTTCCAGGTGGCGGATCACGGTATTGAGGTTGGGTTCGGCAGTCGCCTTGGGCGAGCCGAACTCCCGGATATCCGCCCCGCCGGAGAACGCCCGGGGACTTCCGATCAGCACCACGACCTTGACGTTCGCATCGGCATCCGCGCGCGCGAGCCCTTCCACGATGTCGCGCCGCAGTTCGAAACCCAGCCCGTTGACTGGCGGGTTGTTCATCGCGATCACGGCAACCTGGCCGTGCAGTTCGTAGATTGTGCTGCTCATGCAATCTCCTTCCTCTACGGAATGGACAAGGCACGCGCGAAAAAGCGGCCGCTACTGCGGAGGGACGAGGATGGGCAGGATGCTCACTATCTGCCACCCTTCGGGCTTCTTGACCATCACAAGGTTGATGTAGAGACGAGCCTTGGCGGGGTCGGCGCCTGGATCTCCGACGGTGAGTTGCGTCGGCGCGTAGACCTGCGCTACGCGCCTGCTGACGGAAATGATTCGCAGTTCTTTCCTGTCGACTTCGATGCGCCAAGTGCCCTTGTAACGCTCCTCAAGGCTCTTGAGCGCGGCCTCCCGGCCCCAGATAGGTTTGCCCCGGCTGATCCAGAGAAGGTCCGGGGAGTCCGCCAAAAGGCCTCGCATCGACTTCAAATCATGCGCGTTCTGGATTGCTATGTACTTCTCGAAGACGGCGCGCACTTCGTCTTCCATCGTCGCAGCATGAGCCAGCGCCGCTACCGCGGCCAGCGCGGCGAAAAACACGAATCGCTTTACCATTCCCTCCTCCAAGACTGCTTCCCATTCTGAGTGGGCCCGCCTGGATTCGAACCAGGGACCAAAGGATTATGAGTCCTCTGCTCTAACCAGCTGAGCTACAGGCCCGCTGAAGCACTTCGCCATTTTGTACCAACTTTATTATTATCTGACCGAGCGTTCAGCGGCGCGCAGCGTCCGCTGCAACGCGAGCGGATATTGCGGCGCCGAAGGCGTCCGCAATATCAATTGTTGTCGAGGAAGCTCTTGAGCCGCTCCGAGCGCGACGGGTGGCGAAGCTTGCGCAGCGCCTTAGCCTCGATCTGCCTGATGCGCTCGCGAGTGACGTCGAACTGCTTGCCGACCTCCTCCAGCGTGTGGTCGGTATTCATTTCGATGCCGAAGCGCATGCGCAGCACTTTGGCTTCGCGCGGCGTAAGGGAATCCAGTACGTCCTTGGTGACCTCCCGCAAGGACGCGTACATCGCCGCATCGTTCGGTGCGAGCGTTGCTTGGTCCTCGATGAAGTCCCCCAGGTGCGAGTCGTCGTCGTCGCCGATCGGCGTCTCCATCGAAATCGGCTCCTTGGAAATCTTGAGAATCTTGCGGATCTTGTCCTCGGGCATCTCCATCTTCTGGGCGAGCGTCGCGGGATCCGGTTCCTGCCCGGTCTCCTGAAGGATCTGACGGGAGATCCTGTTCATCTTGTTGATGGTCTCGATCATGTGCACCGGAATGCGGATGGTGCGGGCCTGGTCGGCGATCGAGCGCGTGATCGCCTGCCGGATCCACCACGTGGCGTAAGTCGAGAACTTGTAGCCCCGGCGGTATTCGAACTTGTCCACCGCCTTCATCAGCCCGATGTTCCCCTCCTGGATCAGGTCGAGGAACTGCAGACCGCGGTTGGTATACTTCTTCGCGATCGAGATCACCAGGCGCAGGTTTGCTTCCGTCATTTCGCGCTTCGCGCGGCGGGCCTTCGCCTCGCCCGTGGACATCTGCTTGTTGATGTCCTTGAGGTCTTTCAGGGGAATGCCGATCCGCTTCTGGATCGCGAGCAGCTTCTGCTGTTGCTCGAGGATGTTCGGCTCGAAGCGCGACAGCAGGT
>VBDE01000040.1 GCA_005883665.1 Betaproteobacteria bacterium | reverse complement strand
ATGTTAATGTCATTGTCTGGCCGCATCTCATCGAGCGCCAGCGGCGCGAGCTGCTCGGCGCGCGCCTGATGGGCGTCGAAGGGGTGCTTGAACGCGAAGGTGAAGTGATGCATCTTGTAGCCAAGCGGCTGACCGACCACAGCGCCCTTCTGGGGAAGCTCGTCACGCCGTCGCGGGATTTTCACTGATATGTACGCGGACACGCTCAAATTGATCGTGACCGGCGACCGGCGACGCCCTTCGCCGCGGCTGCCCGAGCGCCTGAACGGCCTGTTTCGCTCGCTAGGCGATGCGCGCGGCGGACGCGCCGAACGCATCGAAGACGAGATCTGGAGGCTGTGGATGGCCTACCGGGATTCGGCGGCGGCGTTCGACCTGGAGCGGGCGACACGCGCCCTCACCGCACTCGATTTCCCGGCGGCCGACGGCATCCTGGCGAGGCTCGTCGCTACTCACCCGGATTTCGCCGAAGCCTGGAACAAGCGTGCCACGCTCTATTACATGCAGAGCCGGGACGAGGAAAGCGTGGCCAGCATCCACCGCACGCTGGAGCTCGAGCCGCGCCACTACGGCGCGATCTGCGGTTTCGCGCAGATCTGCCTATCGCTCGGAGATACCGACAGCGCGCTCTTCGCCTTCGACGCGGCGCTGCGCGTCAACCCTCACCTGGAGAGCGTGCGCGAGGCGATCGACAAGCTGCTCCGCACCCGCGCCGCCGCGACGCTTCACTGAGAACGGTGCGGGGGCGAATCAGCCCGCGCGATACATGTAGTCGCGGGTGAGCGGCAGCGAATTGAAGGCGCTGCCCTCCTTGCGAGCCAGCACCTGGTAGATGTTCATCCACTCGTGCTCGAAGCCGTGCGCACAGCCGGCGAGATAGACCTGCCAGATGCGGTAGCGCTTGTCCCCCGCCACCGCGATCGCCTGCTCCCGGTTCTGTTCCAGGCGCTTGGCCCACTCGAGGCAAGTGCGCGCGTAATGACGCCGCAGGGACTCGGCGTCCGCAACCTCGAGCCCCGCACCCGCCATCTCGCGAAGCACGAGCGAAAGATGCGGGAGCTCCCCATGAGGGAACACGTAGCGATTGATGAATTCCCCCGCCCCCAGCCCCACCCAGCGGTTGTCGGGATCGCTGGCGGTGATGCCGTGATTCATGACGAGCCCGCCCTCGGCGAGCAGCGACCGGATCTTCGCGAAATAAGCCTTGAGATGGCGCAGGCCCACGTGCTCGAACATGCCGACGCTCGCGATCTTGTCGAAGACGCCCTCGCCCGGAATATCGCGGTAGTCCTGCAGGCGCACCTCGCAGCGGCCTTCGAGCCCCTCCTCCCGGATCCGCTGCGCGGCGAATTCGTACTGTTTCCGGCTGAGCGTGACGCCGGTCGCGCGGGCGCCGTATTTCCTGGCCGCGCGCAGGACGAGCGCACCCCAACCGCAGCCGACGTCCAGAAACCGCTCGCCCGGCTTGAGCAGGAGCTTGTTGAGGATGTGATCGAGCTTTTGTTCCTGAGCGAGCTCCAGGGAATCGGTCTCGCTCCGGAAATAGGCGCAGGAATACACCATGTTCCGATCCAGCCACAGCGAATAGAAGTCGTTCGAGACGTCGTAGTGGTAGCGGATGGCGTCGCGATCGCGCTTGCGGCTGTGGCGCCAAACGCGCCGCAATCCTTTGCGCCCGCCGGAAGCGGCGCTTCGCGCGAAGCTCTCCGCCACCCGGAACACCTCCAGGATCGGCCCTTCGACTCGCAGGTAACCTTCCACGTAGGCCTGGCCGAGCTTCATCAGGTCGGGGGACAGCAGGAAGCGAAGGGCCGAGGGGCTCGGCACGCCGATTTTTACCTTGGGCTCGCTGGCGAGATCGTATGCGCGGCCGTTCCACAGCTCGAGGCGCAGCGGGATGGCCGCGGTCCGTCTGAGCTTCGCGATCAGCCGTTCAAGGCGATGTTCGAGGAACATGTCGTTTTACCAGGGCGTCGAATATCATAGCATCGCAGGCTGGACAATGAGGAGACAGCATGAGGACGGCTCCGAGTCGTTTCACTGCCCTGGCGTTCGCGGCCGTGTTCTCGGCCGCTTCGTGGGCGCAATACCCCTTGCGGCCGATCAAGCTCATCGTGCCGATCCCGCCGGGGGGCGCACCCGATATCTCGGCGCGGGTCATCGGGCAGCGGCTCTCCGAGCGGGTCGGCCAGGCTGTGGTCGTGGAAAACCGCCCGGGCTCGAACGGCAACATCGCGATGGATCTCGTCGCAAAGTCCACATCCGACGGTTACACGCTGGCGCTGCTTGCCGACAGCATGATCACCATCAACCCGCATCTGTACAAGGAGATGCAGACAGACCCCCTCAAGGACCTTGCGCCGGTTGCATCGGTCGTATCGAATCAATGGGTGCTGTCCGTCAACCCTTCCGTTCCAGTCAAGAATTTCAGGGAATTCGTCGAGCACGCGCGCCAAGCCCGCCCGCCGCTCGCGTATGCCTCGGGGGGCAACGGCAGCATTCACCAGCTGGCCATGGAAATGCTCAAGCAGCGCGCGGGCATCGACCTCATCCACGTGCCTTACAAGGGAGGCACTCCTGCCGCAACGGCAACCGTCGCGGGCGAGGTGGCCGCGATGTTTTCCGGCACCTCGAGCGCTCCTCAGATCAAGGCAGGCAGGCTGCGTGCCCTTGCGGTGACTGGCTCGCAGCGTTCTGCGCTCTTTCCCGACTTGCCGACCATTTCCGAGTTCTACCCCGGCTACGAGGTCACGATCTGGCTGGGCTTGTTTGCGGCCGCGGGAACGCCGGAAGCCGTGCTCGCCAAGCTTCACGCCGAGGTCAACAAGGTGCTCGCCGAGACTGAAACAAGGAGCAGGCTCAACGCCGCGGGGGGACTGGAAACCTACGTCACCACGGCTGCGGAATTCGCGGCCTTGATCCGGCGCGATTACGAGAAGTACGGAAAGCTGGTGAGAGACGTCGGCGTCAAGGTGGATTAGCCGCAAACCCGGGAGGGACGTTTGGAGGCTTTCTTCGCATCGCTCGTCAGCGTCGCCTTTCACGGCGCCGCCCTGGGCATGATCTTGTATGTGATCTCGGTCGGCCTGTCGGTCACCATGGGCCTGATGGGCTTCGCCAACCTCGCGCATGGAGTGTTCGCCATGGCGGGCGGTTACGTCCTGACCACCGCGATCTCGCGCTTCGGGGCGCCCTATCCGCTCGCGCTCGCGCTCGCTTTCGCTCTCGTTGCGGCCGCCAGCGTGGTCCTTGAGCGGCTCCTGTACTCGAGACTCTATGCCGCGAGCGACCTCGAGCAGGTGCTCTTCACGATCGGCCTGATCTTCATCGCGGTCGCCGTGGCGCGCTTCATCTACGGAACGCTGCAACAGCCCGTCGTGCTGCCCGATTATCTGAAGGGCCAGTTTCCGCTCCTCGGCCGCGATTTTCCGGCTTACCGGGTGTTCATCATCGTGTTCAGCGCGGTCATGGTGGCGCTCTTGTGGTTCGGCGTCGAGCGCACGCGCTGGGGGGCCATGGTACGCGCCACGGTGGACAACCGCGCCATGGCGCAGTCGGTCGGAATCAACACCAAGCGCCTGTTCACGCTCACCTTCGCGCTCGGCAGCGGACTCGCGGGACTCGGCGGCGGGCTCGGCGCGGAGATCATCGCGATCCAGCCTTCATATCCGTTCGAAAACCTCGTGTATTTTCTGGTCGTGGTCTCGGTGGGTGGCCTGGGCAGCCTGCGCGGGCCGTTCGTCGCGGCGCTCCTGATCGGTATCGCCGACACCGCCTGCAAGTACTGGCTGCCGCAATACGGTGCTTTCCCCATCTACGTTGCCACGATCGCTATCCTGCTGTGGCGGCCCTCCGGGCTGTTCGGGCGGCACGCGTGAGCGCCCACGCAGGAGGCTACAGCGCGGATCCCCGCATCCGCTGGATCGAGTCCCTGCCGTGGATCGTCGCCATCGCGGCCTTCTTCGCGCTGCCCGAGTATCTTTCCCTCGGGGCGCGCATCCTGATCTACATTCTCTACGCCCTGTCGCTCGATCTGATTGTCGGGTATGCGGGAATCATCACGCTCGGCCACAGCGCCTACTTCGGTCTGGGCGCCTACATCGCGGGGATCCTCGCCGCGAAGGCGGGAATCAGCGATCCCATGGTGCAGCTCGCCGCGGCGGCGGCCGCAGGCGCCTTGCTCGGGATCAGCACCGGGGCCATCATCCTGCGGACAAAGGCCCTCACGCTCCTCATGCTCACGCTCGCGATCACCTCCGTTCTTCTGGAGATCGCCAACAAGGCAACCACGCTCACCGGTGGCGCGGACGGCCTTTCCGGCGTCGTCGTGGCGCCCATTCTGGGCCTGTTCAGGTTCGATATCTTCGGCAAAACCGCTTATCTCTATTGCCTTCTCGTGCTGCTCCTAGGATGGTGGCTGGTGAGAAAAATGATCTATTCGCCGTTTGGGACCTCGCTCACCGGGGTGCGTGAGAACAGCCTGCGCATGCACGCGATCGGCGCGCCGGTCTATTGGCGTCTGGTGCTGGTCTACACGCTCTCGGCCACGATCGCCGGCGTCGCCGGGGGCCTGATTACCCAGACCAATCAGTTCGTCGGGCTGAACGTGCTCTCCTTCGAATCCGCCGGCGAGCTGCTGGTGATGCTGATCCTCGGCGGAGTCGGACGCATCTACGGCGCGTTCGTTGGGCCGGTCGCGTATCTGATCGCGCAGGATTTCCTCGCCAAGCAGTTTCCGGAGTATTGGTACTTCGGCATCGGGACGATGCTCGTGCTCGTGGTGATGTTCGCCCGCGGTGGTATCCTCGGCATCCTCGATGGGTCGCTCGTGAAACTCCGGAGCAGGCCTTGAGCGCCGCTCTCGAAACGCGCGGCTTGTGCAAGAGCTTCGGCGCGCTCACCGTGGCGGACGACATCGATTTCCGGCTGGAGATCGGCGCGCGCCATGCCTTGATCGGTCCGAACGGCGCCGGAAAAACCACCTTCGTCAACATGCTCACCGGCGCGCTGCCACCCTCCTCCGGCAGGATCGTGCTCGGCGGTGAGGACATCACCGCCATGGCACAGGCGAAGCGGGTGAAGCGCGGGCTCGGCCGGACGTTCCAGATCAATGCGCTTTTCCGCCGCCTCGCCGTGATCGACAACGTGGCGCTGGCGGTGGCGGAGCGCCGTGGCGTCGCGCGGCGCATGCTGCGTGCGGCAAGCACACATGCCGATGTGCGCGCCGAGAGCATGGATCTGCTCGCCACGCTCGGCCTCGCCGAGGACGCGGGCATTCGCATCCTCGACCTGCCCTACGGCAAACAGCGCCTTGTCGAGATCGCGATCGCGCTCGGGTTGAAGCCTCGCGTTTTGCTCCTCGACGAGCCGGCGGCAGGCGTGCCCTCGCTCGAGTCGTATCGCATCCTGCAGGTGCTCGACAATCTGCCCAAGCACATTGCCATCCTGATCATCGAGCACGACATGGATCTCGTTTTCCGCTTCGCGCAGCGCATCACCGTTCTGGTGCAGGGCGAGGTGCTGGTCGAGGGGCCGCCAGAGGAGATCGCAAAGGACAAGCGGGTGCATCAGGTTTATCTCGGTGAACAGCATCATGGCTGAATGCCATTCGAACAAGGGGGCACGCCCCCTTGTATATCCCCTAATCCAGACGGAGTTCTGATTGAACGAATCGCTCAATCAGAATTCCGCTGCAAGCTTACGCCTGCGCGACGTGCGCGCCGGTTACGGCGAAACCGTGGTCCTCGAAGACATCGCGTTCGAGCTGCCGGAGCGCGGCGCCCTAGCGGTATTGGGTGGGCCACACGACTTTTCACGCGGGAAGCATCGAATACCAAGGCAAGCCGATCGCGGGGCTGCCGGTCTACGAACGCTGCCGGCTGGGCGTGGGCCTCGTACCGCAGACGCGCGACATCTTCCCTTCCCTCTCGGTCGAGGAGAACCTCACCGTCGCCACGCGCCCCGGCCGCTGGACGCTGGCACGCGTCTACGATCTCTTTCCGAAGCTCGCCGAGCGGCGCGGGCACTGGGGCAACCAGATCTCCGGCGGCGAACAGCAGATGCTCGCGATCGGGCGAGCGCTGATGGGCAATCCCACCTTGCTGCTCATGGACGAGCCTCTCGAAGGGCTCGCGCCCATCATCGTCGAGGTCCTGCTCCAGGCCTTGCAGCGCCTGATCAAGGAGGACTCGCTTGCGGTCGTGCTGGTCGAGCAGCACGCGAAAGTTGCACTCGGAGTCACGCAAAGCGCGCTCGTGCTCAACCGCGGCCGCATCGCCTACAGCGGTCCGAGCGCGGATCTGCTTGCCGATCCGCAGCGCCTGACCACCCTGGTGGTCGCCTGAACTCGGCCGCGCCATGCTGGGCGTCTTGCTCTCCGCGCTTTTACTGCTCGCAGTGACCCACTCCCAACCCGCTGACGCACAGGATCCGCGCGCAGCGGCCCGCGCGCGAATGGTCGCGGAAATAGCCGCGATGGCGCGTGAAACCGGCGCTGAAACCGGGCGACCGAGATTCAGCGATGCGGTGATGGCGGCCATGGGGAGAGTCCCGCGCCACCGGTTCGTACCCGCTTTACACGACAATCTCGCCTACGAGAATCGCCCGCTGCCGATCGGCGAGGGCCAGACGATCTCGCAGCCCTACATCGTGGCGCTGATGACCGACTTGCTCGATCCCAAGCCGACGGATACCGTGCTCGAGGTCGGAACGGGCTCGGGTTACCAGGCGGCAGTGCTCGCCGAGCGGGTGGCGAAGGTCTACACGATCGAGATCGTCGAGGCGCTCGGACTCCGCGCCAGGCAGATTCTCGGCGAGCTCGGGTACCGCAACGTCGAGGTGCGCGTCGGCGACGGCTACGGCGGCTGGCCCGCCGCCGCGCCCTTCGACGCCATCATCGTCACAGCGGCGCCCGCGGCGGTACCGCAGCCGCTGATCGACCAGCTCAAGCCCGGCGGACGAATGGTCATCCCGGTGGGCGCACCATCGGACGTGCAGCATCTCCTGCTCGTGGAAAAACAATCCGACGGCCGCACGACGACGAGGCGCACCCTGCCGGTGAGGTTCGTGCCTCTCACCCGGGATCGGGGGACGAAACAGTAGCGCCGCGCTCGTGGCAAAATAGCGCCATGAGAGACTACTGGTTGAGCAAGCTCTTCTTCGATCTTCAGAGCTCCCCGGTGCTCGGCGACGAGTACCGCGCCAACCGGAAGAAGATTCTCGACCGCTATCCGCTGAAGCCCGAAGTGCGGACCGCGGTCGAGCGCGACGACGTAGCCTTCCTCGCGTCGCGGGTCAACCCTTACCTGCTCAGGTTCTATTTCGTGGTCGCCGGAATGTCCGAAGCGGATTTCCTGAAAAAAGTGAGAACCGCCGGGGCCGACGCTGCGGCGAGGTCGAGCCATGGCTAAGCTGGCCGGGGTGTTCGCCTCGAGCCATGCCCCGCTCATCATCCGCGGCTGGAAAGACGTCAAACCGGCGAATCAGCGGGAACTCACGAGCTCGCTGACCGAGCTCGGCAGACGCATCAAGGCCGCCAAGCCCGACGTGCTGATCGAGATCGCCCCCGACCACTGGGTGAATTTCTTCATCAACAACCTTCCGAGTATCTGCGTCGGCATGGGCGAGGAGCACGAAGGCCCCGCCGAGCCGTGGATGAAGGACTGCCCCTTCAAGAAGATCGCCGGACATCCGAAGCTCGCGAATCACATCCTGCAGACTGCGCTCGAGCGCGACTTCGAGCCCTCGGTGTCGCACCACCTGACACTCGACCACGGTTTCTGCATTCCGCTGTGGAGGGGCGGGCTCGACCCGCTGCCGCCCATCGTCCCCATCATCATCAACGATCTGGAGCCGCCGTATCCGAGCGTGCGGCGCTGCCTGCAATGGGGAACGATGCTCGCCGAAGCCGTGCGCACCTACCCCGAAGACATCCGCGTGGCGCTCCTCGCCACCGGGGGCTTGAGCCACTCGATCGGGGAGCCCACGATGGGCGAAATCGACGAGCCGTTCGACCGGGAATGCATCCGCCATTTCGAGAAGGGCGACGAGCGCCCTTTGATCGACTTCCTGAACGAGCGCCTGCCCACCATCGGTAACGGCGCGGCCGAGATCCGCAATTGGGTCGCGGCACACGGTGCCGCAGGCAAGCGTGGCTTCGAGCTGATCGGCTACTGCAACTGTCCCGAGGTGTACGTCGGCTGCGGCTTCGCTTCGTGGGACGTCGCTTCGCGCGCGTAGGCCCTTGCTGCTGCAAACTACCATCGCCGGCAGTCTTCCCAAGCCGGGCTGGCTCGCCGAGCCGAAAAAGCTCTGGGCGCCGTGGCTCCTCGAAGGGGATCTCCTCGAGGAAGGCAAGCGCGATGCCATGCGCCTCTTGCTCGCCGACCAGGAAGACGCGGGCATCGACATCGTCACGGACGGCGAGCAGACCCGCAGGCACTTCGTTACGACGTTCATCGAGAGCTTGAAGGGCGTCGATTTCGAGCATAAGCGCACCGTGCGCATCCGCAATCGCTACGACGCGGACGTGCCGGTGGTGGTGGGACCCGTGGCGCGCGGCAAACCGGTGTTCGTCGAGGACCTTCGCTTCCTCCGAGGGCAGACGAAGCGCCCGATCAAGCTCTCCCTCCCCGGTCCGATGACGATGGTGGACACGCTCTACGACGACTACTACCGCAACCGCGAGAAGCTCGCACGCGAATTCGCAGCGATCCTAAACCAGGAGGCGAGCGAGCTCGAGCGGGCGGGCGCCGACGTGATCCAGTTCGACGAGCCGGCCTTCAACGTCTACATGGACGAAGTCGCCGCCTGGGGCATAGCGGCGCTGGAAGCGGCCGCGGCGGGCCTCAAATGCAAGACCGCGGTGCAC
>VBDE01000039.1 GCA_005883665.1 Betaproteobacteria bacterium | reverse complement strand
GCGGCGCTTTCTTCATCAACGTCTCGCGCGGCAACCTCGTCGACGAAGCCGCGCTGGCGCGCGCGCTCGACACGGGTCGGCTGGCCGGCAGCGCAATCGACGTCGGCCGCGCGGAAGTGCAGATGCCCAATCCCGCCATCGCGGCACGCCCCGATGTCATCGCGACGCCGCACATAGGCGGGCTCACGCCGCAGGCGATCGAGCACCAGGCGTTCGACACGGTCGCGCAGGTCGCCGAGATCGTGCAGGGCCGTGTGCCCGAGGGCGCGGTGAACGCGCGGCACGCGACGCGGCTCGCGCGCCTCGCAAAGACGTCTTCAGGGAGAGAAGCATGAAAAAAATCCTCATCACGGGCGCCGCGGGCGACGTCGGCAGCCATCTGCGCCGCGAGCTCGCGGGGCGCTACGCCCTGCGCCTGTCCGACATCCGCCCGATCAGGAACCTCGCGAAGGGCGAGGAATTCATCCGGGGCGACTGCGCGAACCTGCAGGACATGCTGCGCGTGACGAAAGGCGTAGCCGCGGTCGTCCACCTGGGCGGCTTCTCCGTCGAAGGCACGTGGGAGGTGATCCTGCGCGCGAACATCATCGGCACCTACAACGCTTTCGAGGCGGCGCGCCGGAACGGCGCGCGCCGCATCGTGTTCGCGACCAGCAACCACGCCGTGGGCTTCTACCGCCGCGACGAGACCATCGATCACCGCGCCGCCCCGAGGCCCGACAGCCGCTACGGCGTGTCGAAGGCGTTCGGCGAGGCGCTCGGGAGCCTGTACGCCGACAAGTACGGGATGGAAGTGGTGTGCATGCGCATCGGCAACGTCAATCCGCGGCCGATGGACAAGAGGCGCCTCTCGATCTGGCTCTCGCCGCGCGATCTCGCGCAGCTCGTGTCGATCGCGATCGATCGCCCGGACATCCGTTTCGAGATCGTGTACGGAGTTTCCGGCAACAAGCGCCGCTGGTACGACAACTCGAACGCCGAGCGGCTCGGCTATCGTCCGCAGGACGACAGCGAGTCCTACGCCGAAGAGGTCCTCAGGAACGAGAAGCCCGGGGCGGACCCGCGCACCGAGCTCTACCAGGGGGGAACCTTCGTCCTCGCCGAAGAAGGCGGCGATCCCACGCGCTCGCCGGTGAAGGCGCAAGGCCCGAAGTCGCGCGCAGCGAAGAAGAAGAGGAAAAGCAAATGAGCGTCGCAACACGCCCGCGCCTCAAGGCGCCGCCGAACTCGTGCGACACGCACATCCACATCTACGAGCCGCGCTTTCCGCAGGCGCCGGGCGGACCGAAGCCGCCGGGGGACTTTCCGGTCGAAGCGTACCGGCGGATGCAGGCGCGGCTCGGCGTGTCGCGAGTGGTGATCGTGCAGCCGAACGCCTACCAGGACGACAACCGCTGCACGCTAGCCGCGGTCGCCCAGCTCGGGGCGGACGCGAAGGGCGTGGGCGTGGTAAAGCCCTCAGTCACCGATGCGCAGCTCGATGCGCTCACCCGCGGCGGTATCCGCGGGATCCGCTTCATGACGCTCCCCGGCGGCGCGCTCGGCTGGGATCTGATGGACGGGCTCGCCGCGCGCGTGCACGCCTTCGGCTGGCATGCGGTGGTGCAGCTCGACGGCCGCACGCTCCCCGAGCGCGAGGCTCAGATCCTGCGCCTCCCGGGGCGCTTCATCATCGACCACGTCGGCAAGTTCCTCGAGCCGGTGCCGCCGCAGCATCCCGCGTTCAAGTCGCTGCTCCGGCTCGTCGACACCGGCCGCTGCTGGGTGAAGCTCTCCGCCGCGTACGAGGTGTCGAAGAGCGGGCCGCCGCGGTACGAGGACGTCGGGGCCCTCGCCAAGGCGCTGGTGAAAGCGGCGCCGCAACGCATGCTCTGGGCGAGCAACTGGCCGCATCCGACCGCGGCGAAGGACGCCTTCCCCGACGACGCCAACCTGCTCGACCTCTTGCTCGAGTGGGCGCCCGACGCAGCCGTTCGCCGCAGGATCCTCGTCGACAACCCCGCCGAGCTGTACGGGTTCTAGCACGCGGCGCTGGTGGTTGTCGCGCGGCACGAAGTCGCCGCTTTTCAGGACGGCTTCAAGCACTGGACTGCGGCGCGCCGGAGAATTGATTATCCTATCCGTCGATCATCCGAGGAGAGAATGCATGTTACGCACCACGCTGCTTGTCCTCCCCCTGCTGCTTACCGGCAACGCAGTCGCCGACGCGCAAGCGGCTGGCCACCGCGTCAAGGTGAACGGTATGCAGATGTATTACGAAGTGTCCGGGCGAGGCGATCCTTTGATCGTATTGCACGGCGGTTATATGAACATTCCAACCATGGGCGCGATCGTCCCAAAGCTGGCCGCGTCTCACAGGGTTTATGCCCTCGAGTTTCAGGGTCACGGTCGCACGACGGACATCAACCGGCCCATCACCTATCAGAACCTCGCCGACGACGTCTCGGCATTCATGGATGCGGTCGGC
The DNA here is from genome assembly GCA_005883665.1 of Betaproteobacteria bacterium. Lineage (GTDB taxonomy): Bacteria > Pseudomonadota > Gammaproteobacteria > Burkholderiales > SG8-39 > VBDM01. Next base: position 3,205 of record VBDE01000039.1, on the reverse strand, counting down.
CTCCGCAAAGCCGATGTGTTCGGCTACTCGATGGGTGCGATCGCCGGGCTACAGCTCGCCATCCGCCATCCGGCGAAGGTTGGCAAGCTCGTCTTCGGCTCCGGCGCATACGACTTCGAGGGTTGGCAGCCCGAGTTCAGGGCGTCCATCCCGAAGCTGACCGTGGAGATGATGGTCCAGACGCCGTTCGCCGCGGAGTACAAGAAGCTCGCGCCCAATCCCAACGGCTTTCCCGAACTGGTCAGCAAGGTCATCGCGCTCCAGAACGAGCCAATGGCCTGGGCGGCAGACGTGAAGGGGATCAAGTCGCCCGTGCTGATCATCGCCGGCGACGCCGATGGTATGACCCTCGAGCATGCGGTCGCGATGTTCCACCTGCTCGGTGGCGGCGCGATGGGCGACACGGGAAAGCCGTTGTCAGCTTCGCGCCTGGCGATTCTGCCCGCGACGTCACACACGGCCGTCATTACGCAGACCGATTTGCTGCTCGCGTTCATCGAGCCGTTCTTGAAGGGAGTAACGCCGAAGGGCATGTTCGAGAAATAGCGCGCTTCATTTCGAAACCGAGTTTGCTTCGGGCGGTGGGAGCGCTCGTCGAGTGCGTCAACTGAAAGCGGAGTCCTCCGCGGACGCAACTCTTCAAATTGCTTTTGATGATCGACCGAACGGCAGCTATTGGCCGGTTCACGACAAGGCTGCAAACGACCCTGAGCCGCCGGTCGCCTTTCTCCATACCCACTAAAGCTCCATTCGTACCGTCCAGCCGCACCCACGCAGATAGTATCCCGCGTTTACTGTCCACAGCGCCCGTCAACCCTGCGCCACGGGTCATGAAGTCTTTCGCGCCGTCGAAGTCGGCGGCGTCAAACAGCAACGAATTCCGTTGGCGCAATCGACGGCGGGTCGCTGAAAACAAGCCCGTCGCTATCCAGCGCACCCAAGACGCCGCGAACCCCAGCGTATTTCAAACCCCCAAATTCGGTTGGGTGATAGTCGCCGCCTGCCCGGTTGACATAGCCTTCGATGTTTTCGACGTTGCCGGTAAAGCCGGTCGTGCCGTTGATGGTGGAAAGCGCGCCGTGCCAATTTACCTGTTGCGCACCTGGACTGGGTGAAATCAGGTTGTTATTCCTGACCAGTTGAAAGGCTAGCGCGCCAAAGCCCCGTTTACTCTAATGATCATGCCACTGCTAGGAGAAACAGATGCCATATCACCTCCCTATGCGGCAAGAGATCAAAGGAGCGCAAGGTCGAATTTCAGGTAATTCGAGCCTAGCCCGATTATCCTGCCTTTATCCTCTACTGGCCCCGATGGGGCATCAGCAGCGCGCTGCGATTGTTCCTGGCTGTCGGTCATGTCCTCAGAAATCTTACTCTGAGCGAGGAGTTCACCTGAGCCGGTGATCGTAGCGGGCCTGAATACCGTTCCTTCGCCAGCAATCGTAGATGCCTGAGCCGCTAAAGCGCCTGTCCCGGTAGAACTCGATAACCCCGCACCGCTTGCCGAAGATACCCCCGCTAGAGAGCGCGCCCGTGCCGCTGATGCTGCTCGCCGCGACCGTAGGAGTTGGACTTGTAACCGGAGCCATACTCGGCACGACAATCTTCCTCTACCCAGAGGAGATCGCCCAGAACAATGTAAGACTGCTTGGCCCTACTCGTTACTGGAACTGGGTTGTTGTCCGCGGCAGCCTCACTCATCACCGGATCTCGCTACCAGACCAATCGTCCAGGCGCCTTGCTACGTCAATGCCGAAGTTTGCCCCCGCCGAACCGCTCGTGATACTCGAATCAACTACCGAGTCCACGAGCACGTCGTTCTTGAAGAGGGAAAGCGTAGAACCTACAACCCGCAGCCTAACAACATCTCCATCGGCGAAGTCTATATTGCCGGCACCGAGCGACTGGTAGGCTCCGGCAAGCCATCTCGCGATGCCGCCGGTCGAGTTACTATTGGCGTAAACAACGTAACCCGTAAACTCTGTCGCGCTCAACCTCACCGCTGGCCCGGGAGCGCCTATGCCCGTCCCAGTATTTCGTAGCGTTACCTGGCTTTCCTGATCGTTCGGCCAGCTAATGGCTGAATAGCGCTGGATCGAGTTGCCCGTCCCGTCAAATGTTTTAGGACCGGCCTCGTTGGTGACTATTCCTGCCGTTCCAACTACCGGCGTCCAGTTGGCACCAAGCGTGTCGGCGTCGGCACGAGTGAAGGAGTCAGTAGCTAACATCATGGGGTTGTTGCCGACGAATTCCGTTGGCGCAATCGACGGCGGGTTGTTGAAAACAAGCCCGTCGCTATCCAGCGCACCCAGGACGCCGAGAACCCCAGCGTATTTCAAACCCCCAAATTCGGTTGGGTGATAGTCGCCGCCTGCCCGGTTGACATAGCCTTCGACGTTCTCGACGTTGCCGGTAAAGCCGGTCGTGCCGTTGATGCCGGAAAACGTGCCGCCCCAATTTACCTGGTCCGCGCCTGGGTTGGGTGAAATCAGATTGTTATTCCTGATCAGTTGAAAGGCTGGCGCGCCGAAGCCCGCCGGGGGCGGGCCCAACGGAACCGTAATGATTGACTTGCGACCGTTGCGGCCATAGTGCGCCACGTCAATGATGGTGTTGTTGTAAATCTTGATCTTGTTTGCATCAAAGCTGCCTGGCGTGTTCGTGCCCTTGCCGAGCGCAATCGGCGCACTCCAGGGGTTTTCGATCAGGTTATTCTGGAAATTGACATTGACCATCTGGCTATTGCCCGGTCCGGAGTCCCACGACGAGAACCAAATAGCGTAAGAAACCTCAAAGCCGTTCAAGTCGCTAAAGCGCATATCCTTCCACGAACAGCCAGATACCAAGCATGTTCCAGAAAACTGGCTTTGGGTGGATTGGCCCGTTGAGCGGATACCGGAAACCCTGGTGTTCTGACTCGCTATGCTGCCGGTGAGATTGAGCGCGCGCCCGTATTCGATGACTGTGCTGTCAAAGTTTCCGAAACCGGGTCGAGCGACCACCGTCAATTTCCCAGGAGTAAATCCCACCTCATCATAGCAATTGATCCCGGCGTGTCGCGCGCGAATACAGGTCGGATCATTGATCACAATGTCGTCGTAGTTCCTGCTGATTAAGAAACCGTCACTGCCGCCTTGCCGAGCAGAGCTACCTTCGTTCTCCGTCGCGTCGGTCTTGTTGTCAAACACCGGACGGTTCATAGTGA
>VBDE01000038.1 GCA_005883665.1 Betaproteobacteria bacterium | reverse complement strand
AACTGCCCGAAGTGGCGGTGGCGAGTCCCGTGCTCGAGGTGGAGGCGCGCCTGCCCGGGCGCCGCGAGCCGCTGAAGATCCTTGGGCTCGATCTCTTTCGCGCCGCCCGCATCCAGCCGTTCCTGTCGACCGGCGAGGGGGACGACCGGCTGGATTTTCTGCGGCCGGACCGGATTTTTCTTTCCGCCGCTGCCTCCGAGTCGCTCGGCCTGAAAAAAGGCGACGCGCTTTCGGTCCAGGTAGGTCTGCGCGTGCTTCCGCTGCAGGTCGCCGGAGTGCTGGGCGTTTGAACCGCATCGACCTGCGGCTGCGCCCGGGGGCCGACGCGGAGCGCCTGGCCGAGCGCCTGCGCGCCGAGATGCCGCCGGGCACTCTCATCGAGCGGCCGGATGCCGACATCGAGCGAAGCGGCGCGCTGTCGCGCGCCTACCGCGTCAACCTCAACGTGCTCGCGCTGGTGGCGCTCTTTACCGGCGGGCTGCTGGTTTTTTCGGCGCAGGCTCTCGCCGTGGTGCGCCGGCGCGCGCAGCTCGCGCTGCTTCGCGTTCTGGGCATGACGCGGCGGGAGCTGGTTGCGATGCTCCTCGCCGAGGCCGCCGTCGTCGGCGCGCTGGGGGCGCTCGCCGGAATCGCGCTCGGCCATGCGAGCGCCGTCCTCGTGCTCCAGCGCTTCGGCGCGGAGCTCGGGGGCGGATATTTTCGCGGCCTCGCGCCTTCGCCCGTGCTCGACTGGCTGGCGCTCGCTCTGTTCTTCTCGCTCGGAATCCTCGCAGCGGTGCTCGGCAGCCTCGCGCCGGCTCTGGAAGCCGCCGGTGCGGAGCCCGCGCCCGCCTTGAAGGCGGGCGATGAAGAGCGCGCGCTGCGACGGCTGCAGCCCGTATGGCCGGGACTCGCGGTGCTTCTCGCCGGCGCAGCCCTCACCCAGGCGGGACCCGTGAGCGGGTTGCCTTTGTTCGGCTATGGCGCCATCGGGCTCCTTCTGATCGGCACGGTGATGCTCATGCCGCGCATCGCGGTGCTCGGGTTCCGCGTTGCGCCGCTCCTCGGGCCGGTATCGACGCGGATCGGGCTCGCGCAGCTTCGCGGCGCCCCGGGGCAGGCGGGGGTGAGCCTCGCCGCGATCGTTGCGAGCGTCAGCCTCATGGTGTCGATGGCGATCATGGTCGCCTCCTTCCGCCAGTCGCTGGACCAGTGGCTGGAGCGCGTGCTGCCCGCGGATCTCTACTTGCGCGCGGGACCGGGGTCCGACACGGCCTTCCTGTCACCCGCGGACCAGCACACGATCGCGACGCTGCCCGGGGCTCGCCGCGTCGAGTTCCTGCGTAGCCAGCGCCTGGTCGTCGCTCCGGACCGGCCGCCTCTCACGCTTCTCGCCCGCGCGGTCGAGGCCGAAGGGAGGGTGCCGCCGCTCCTCGGCGCGGCGCATGTGCTCAAACCGGGCGACCCGCCCGCGGCATGGGTGAGCGAAGTCGCCTCCGAGCTATACGGGTGGCGGCCGGGTGCCGTCATCGAACTCCCGCTCGGCGGGCGGCGCGCGCGCTTCACCGTTGCCGGCGTCTGGCGCGATTACGCGCGCCAGCAGGGCGCGGTGCTGATCGAGCGCTACGAATACCTGCGCCATACCGGCGACGCCTTCGCTGACGACGCCGCGCTGTGGCTCGCTCCCGGCGCGGACCCGGCGAGTGTGACGCGCGAAATCCAGGCTCGCGTCGCGGGCGCCACGAACCTCGAGATCGCCGGCCCCGGAGAGATCCGCGAAGTCTCGTTGAGGATGTTCGACCGTACCTTCGCCGTGACCTATGCGCTCGAGGCGGTGGCCGTCGTCATCGGCCTCTTCGGACTTTCCTCGAGTTTCGGCGCGCTGGTGCTGGCGCGGCGGCGCGAGTTCGGCGTGCTGCGCCACATCGGAATGACGCGGCGACAGATCGGCTCCATGCTCGCCGCCCAAGGGCTGTTGGTGAGCGCTCTGGGTCTCGCGGTGGGCCTCACGCTCGGCTGGGCGATCAGCCTCGTGCTCATCCACGTCGTCAATCGCCATTCGTTTCACTGGGGGATGGAGCTGCATCTGCCCTGGCAGCTTCTGGCGGAGTTCGTGGCGGTGATGCTCGCGCTGGCAACTGTCACGGCGGTCGCGAGCGGGCGGCAGGCGATGAGCGGGGAGGCCGTACGGGCGGTGAGGGAGGACTGGTGAGGTTCGCGCTCGCGCTGGTGCTCGCCTTGTGCCCGGTCTTGGTCCACGGGCAGGGTGAGTATCCGCCGGTGCGCCAGGGCGCGGTGCTGCAGTTCCCGCGCGACCACGGCAGCCATCCGCAGTTCCGCAGCGAATGGTGGTACATCACCGGCTGGCTCCAAGCAGCCGGCGGCAGGGAGCTCGGCGTGCAGATCACTTTTTTTCGCAACCGGCCTCGCGTTGCAGAGGATGTTCAGAGCCGGTTCGCGCCGCGGCAGTTGCTCTTCGCGCACGCGGCGCTCGCCGATCCGCTCGCCGCGGGGCTGCTGCACGATCAGCGCGCCGCGCGCGCGGGCTTAGGGCTCGCCCAGGCCGAAGAGGGCCGCACCGAGGTCGCGATCGAAGACTGGTCGCTCAGGCAAACCGGGAGCGGCTACGCGGCGGAGGTCGCGGCGCGCGATTTCAGCTATAGGCTCCGGTTCGATGCGAAACAAACGGTGCTGCTCCAGGGCGAGCGCGGCTTCAGCCGCAAAGGTCCGAACCCGGCGCAGGCGAGCTACTACTACAGCCTTCCGCATCTCGCGGTCACGGGCAGCGTCGTCATCGGCGGCCGCGAGCTGGAGGTCGCGGGCGAAGCCTGGCTCGATCACGAATGGTCGAGCGAAGTCTTGGCCGAGGAGGCGGTCGGCTGGGACTGGATCGGAATCAATCTCGCCGACGGCGGTGCGCTCATGGCGTTTCGCGTGCGGGCCAGGGACGGCGCGAGCTTTTGGGCGGGCGGAGCCCTGCGGGGCGCCGACGGCCGCGTGCGCAGCTTCAAGCCGGGAGAGGTCCGGTTCGAGCCGCTCAGGCGCTGGCGCTCGCCCCGGACAGGAACCGAATATCCGGTTTCGGTGCGCGTGCAGGCAGGCGCCTTGACCCTGGAGATCGAGCCGCTCATGGAAGACCAGGAGCTCGACGCGCGCGCGAGCACCGGCACCGTCTACTGGGAAGGCGCGGTGCGCGCTCGGGCAGGGGAGAAGGAGGCCGGGCGCGGCTACCTCGAGCTGACCGGGTATTGGAAGCCCCTGAGACTCTGAGGATACGCAGGCTTCGGATAGAATCATGGCCGGAAATCCCGTGCAGGATGACGCATTGCCCGCAGCTCAGGAAACGTCCTTCGTTGCCATCCAGGGCCGCAAGCTCGAAATCCTCAGAATCGCCGGCGCCGATGCGCCCACGCTCGTGTTTCTCCACGAAGGCCTGGGCTCGGTCGCGATGTGGCGCGATTTCCCGCACAAGGCGGCCGCGGCAACCGGCTGCGCCGCGGTGGTCTACTCGCGCTACGGCCACGGTCAGTCCGAAGTTCTTCGCGGGCCGCGCGCGGTCGACTACATGCATGTCGAAGCGCTCGAGGTCCTGCCGCAGCTGCTCGAGCGGCTCGGCATCGACGATCCGGTTCTCGTGGGCCATTCCGACGGAGGATCGATCGCGCTCATCCACGCGGCGATGAGCGACGGCGTCAAGGGGCTGGTGGTCATGGCGCCCCATGTTTTCGTCGAGGACATCAGCGTGAGGAGCATCGCCGAGGCGAAGACGGCCTTCGAGGGCACGGACTTGGCGGAGAAGCTCGGCCGCTATCATGCCGACGCGGCGAAGACTTTCCGGGGGTGGAACGACATCTGGCTGCATCCGGACTTCAGGAGCTGGAACATCGAGGAGGTCCTGCCGCGGATACATTGTCCCGTACTTGCGATCCAGGGTTTCGACGACGAGTACGGGACGATGGCGCAGCTCGAAGCGATCGCAAAACAAACCGGCGGCCCGATCGAGCTCCTGCGCCTCGCCGACTGCCGGCACTCCCCGCACCGCGACCAGCCCGCCGTCGTCCTCGATGCGATCGCCAGTTTCATCGCGCGGCTCGAGGGAGGGGCCTAGAGGCGCGATCTGGAACGAACGGATTTGAGGCACAATCCCTTGCCCGCGAATTCCCAACCCATCCCCTCAGGCGTTCATGAACCCGAATCTCAAGCTCGACATCTTCCCGCACATCTTCCCGCAGGCGTTCTTCGAGCGGATGAAGGCGATCGCGGGGGAGAGTCCCACGCTTGCCGCCCAGATCAAGCGCTGGCTGCACATCCCGGTGCTGTGGGACCTGGAAGCGCGCCTGCGCATGATGGAGCGCTTTCCGGGGTACAAGCAGATCCTCACCTTGTCGCTCCCGGCGATCGAGTTCCTCGCGCCGCACGACCAGTCGCCGGAGCTCGCGCGCCTGGCGAACGATGGGATGGCGGAGATCGTCGCCGCGCACCCGGGCCAATTTCCCGCCTTCGTCGCCTCGCTTCCGATGAACAACGTCCCCGAGGCGCTGCGCGAGATGGACCGCGCGATCGAGAAGCTCGGCGCGAAGGGCATCCAGATCTTCACCAACGTAAACGGCCGGCCGCTCGACGAGCCGGAGTTCTATCCGATCTTCGAGCGCATGGCGAACAAGCACGACCTGCCGGTCTGGGTGCACCCGACGCGCACCGCGAAATTCGCCGATTACGTCAGCGAGAGCAAATCCAAGTACGAGATCTACTGGCTGTTCGGCTGGCCCTACGAGACGAGCGTTTTCATGGCGCGCCTGGTGTTCTCGGGAATGATGGAGAAGCTCCCCGGCTTGAAGATCATCACGCATCACCTGGGCGCGATGGCGCCGTTCTTCGACGCGAGGATCGGCTACGGGATGGATCAGCTGGGCACGCGGACTTCGGACGAGGACTACACCGTCATCTTGAAGCGCATGGCCAAGCGCCCGGTCGATTACTTCAGGATGTTCTACGCCGACACCTCGGTGAACGGCTCGGCACCGGCCACGCGCTGCGGACTGGATTTCTTCGGCGCGGATCACGTGCTCTTCGGCACCGACTGCCCCTTCGATCCGGAGGGCGGCCCGCTCTTCGTCCGCGAGATCATCAAGACGATCGATTCGCTGAAGTTGAAGGACGACGACCGGCGCAAAGTCTATTTCGGCAACGCCATCCGCATGCTGAAGCTTGAACTGCCGAGCGCGGCAACACCGAAGTCTTCCACATCGAAGGCGAAACCCGGCAAGGCGAAGAAAGCCAGGAAGCGGAAATGACCCTGCCCCGAGACCGCGTCAAGTATTCCGCCATCGTCGACCGGCCGAAGCTCAGGCTTCCGGCCGGCAAGCGCATCGTCGTGTGGACCATCGTCAATCTCGAGGTCTGGGATATCGCGAAGCCGATGGCGCGGCAGGTGCTGCCCGCGCCGACCGGGGTTCCGCTCCTGCCCGACGTGCCGAACTGGAGCTGGCACGAGTACGGAATGCGCGTGGGCTTCTGGCGCTTTCACGCGCTCTACGAGCGGCTGCGCATCCGGCCGACCGTCGCGATCAACGCGCGCGTGTGCGTGGACTACCCGCGCGTCGCGCAGGCGTGCAAGGACGCGGGCTGGGAATTCATGGGCCACAGCTACGAGCAGGGGCCGATCCACAACGAGAAAGACCAGCCGGCGATGATCCGGCGCTCGCTCGACACGATCGAGAAGTTCACCGGCAAGCGGCCGGTCGGATGGCTGGGGCCGGGACTCACCGAGACCTACGAGACGCCGGAGCACCTCGCGGCGGCGGGCGTAAAGTACATCGGCGACTGGGTCTACGACGACGAGCCCACCGAAATC
>VBDE01000037.1:5887-8289 GCA_005883665.1 Betaproteobacteria bacterium | reverse complement strand
TACCTTCGGTGACGAAGCTTGGTGGGGCGATACGCTCAAGCTGCATCAGGCGATCGCCGGTGCACGAAACGGCGGCGTCGGTCCGGGGGTGAGCCCGAAGACGGCGCTCGCAGTCGGCCTCAAAGTGGATGCGGACGCATTGCCCGGGCAGGTGAAGTCGCTGATCAGGGCGGGCAGGGTCAATCTCGACGATCCGGCGACGACGCTCGCGCTGCTCAAGCTCAACGCCGTGGTGGGCGTGACCGGTATTTTCGACGGAGCGGGCAATATAAAATCGATGGGCGTCCAGTGCGCGCTCTGCCACTCGACCGTCGACGACTCCTTCGCGCCCGGAATCGGCAAGCGCCTCGACGGCTGGGCCAACCGCGACCTGAACGTCGGACTCATCGTTTCGCTCGCTCCCAACCTCACCCCGATCGCCGACCTGCTGCGAGTCGATGTGGCTACGGTAAAGGCGGTGCTGACAAGCTGGGGCCCCGGGCGCTTCGACGCCGAGCTCGACAAGGACGGCAAGGCCTTCCGTCCGGACGGCGGGCAGGCGGGCACGCTGATTCCGCCCGCGTTCGGCCTCGCCGGCGTGAACCTCCACACCTGGACGGGCTTCGGCTCGGTGCCGTACTGGAACGCCTACGTCGCCGTGACGGAGATGCACGGCTCGGGGACTTTCTTCGACGAGCGCTTGAGCGATCGTGTCCAGTACCCCGTGTCCGAGAGGAGCGGCTCGTGGAACACGCGCGGCACCCCGGACCTCGTCACGGCCAAGCTTCCCGCGCTTCATGCCTATCAGCTCGGCCTCAAGGCGCCCAAGCCACCCGTCGGAAGTTTCGACGCGGTTGCCGCAGAGCGGGGCAAGGAGGTCTTCGACGGCCGGGGCAAGTGCGCGACCTGCCACGTGCCGCCGCTCTTCACCGAGCCTGGACACAACCTGCACACGCCGGCCGAGATGGGCGTAGATTCCTTCCAGGCAGACCGCTCGCCGACCCGAATGTATCGCACCGCCCCGCTCGCGGGACTGTGGACGCACCAGAAGGGCGGTTTCTTCCACGACGGGCGCTTTGCAACTCTGCGGGACGTCATCGAGCACTACGACGGCAACTTCAGACTCGGGCTGAACGAACAGGAAAAAGCCGACCTGATCGAGTACCTGAAGTCGCTGTAGAAATGAAATGACGGGGCATAGGGGCCCATAGTCCCCGTGTCCCGTTTGTTTTCGGCGGGCCGGGAACGCGTCGGGCAGAATCTTCATCCAATGGCGTGAAACCGGTGTAAAAAGCAGCAAGAGGCACCTATGCAACCCGCGACCGCAGCAATCGCTTACGACAAGTTATCGGATCTGGAACTGGCGCAGCGCATTTCGACCGGCGACAAGCATGCCTTCGAGCTGCTGATGCGCCGGCACAACCAGATGCTCTACCGCACGGCGCGAAGCATCCTCAAGGACGAAGCCGAGGCCGAGGACGCGGTGCAGGAAACGTATCTGCTCGCGTACCGGGGAATGAGGGGTTTCCGCGGCGACGCGAAGCTGTCCACGTGGCTGGTTCGCATCGTCGTGAACGAGGCGATCGGACGCGCCCGCAAGCGCAGCCGCGGGGCCGAAATCATTCAACTGGGAAGCGAAACGCTGCAGGACAGCGAGGCCGTGGAGGGAAACATGGACAAAAATTCACCGGAGCAGCCTGAAGGCGCCGCCCAGCGCGCACAGACGCGCCGGCTGCTCGAGGCCAAGATCGACGAGCTGCCCGACGCGTTCCGGACCGTGTTCGTGCTGCGCGCGCTGGAGGAGCTCTCCGTCGAGGAATCCGCCGTCGCGCTCGGCATCCCGGAGGCGACGGTGCGCTCGCGTTTCTTCCGCGCGCGGGGCCTGCTGCGCGAGGCGCTCTCGAAGGAAATCGACCTCGCCTACGGCGACGCATTCGCTTTCGCCGGAGCGCGCTGCGACCGCATCGTCGCGGGCGTGATGGCGAAGCTCGAAGAAAACGAAATCTGACCTTACCAATTGGAGAAACCCATGAACTCATCGAAAATCGCAGTCGCCCTGGCAGCCTCGCTCTTCCTCGTCACCGCTTCCGCCCAGGACAAAGGCGGACCGTCCGATCCGCAGATCGCCGGAATCGTGGTCGCGGCAGACCAGATCGACATCGACGCAGGCAAGCTTGCCAAGTCCCGCACCAAGAACAAACAGGTGTCGGAGTTCGCCCAGCTCATGATCACCGACCATACCGCGGTCAACAAGCAGGCGGGGGCGCTCGCGAAGAAGCTCGGTGTCAAGCCCGAGGACAGCCCCACCAGCCAGAGCCTGAAGACCGGCGCGGCCGAGAACACGAAGAATCTCAAAGGCCTGAAGGGCGCCGCGTTCGACAAGGCGTACGTCGACCACGAAGTGGCGTATCACCAGCAGGTCC
>VBDE01000037.1:0-5837 GCA_005883665.1 Betaproteobacteria bacterium | reverse complement strand
CCCCGCCATTGCCGCGCACCTGGATCACGCCAAAATGATCCAGTCCGACCTCGCGAAGAAATAGGCGGTGAAGCTTCGCGCGGCGCTCGTTCTGATTTGCATCGCAGCGTTGTCAGCGGCCGGCGCGCACGCCGCGGGAACAACGCATGCGGTGCGCATCGAGGGAATGAAGTTCATCCCCGAGCGCCTGGAAGTGGCCGCCGGCGACACCGTGGTCTGGACCAACAGGGATTTTCTGCCCCACAGCGTCACTGCAAGGGAAGCGCGTATCGAATCCGGGGACCTGGCTCCGAGCAAGAGCTGGCGATTCACCGCGCGCAAGAAAGGCGAGATGCACTACATCTGCCGTCTGCACCCGGTGATGAAAGGGGTGCTGGTGGTTAAAACACTTAAAGGAGCGGCGCGATGACGATGCTTCCCGCTGATGCTTCCTGCCTTACCGGGTCGCCCCACCCGCAACCGGTGAGCGGTCTTGAAAAAGTCTTGCGGGGTCTGTCCGTGTTCACCATGCTCATGACCGTGCCACAAGTACTCACCATTTGGATTGGACACAACGCCGGTGGTGTCTCCCTCATTTCGTGGTTCTCGTATCTCATCGCCGCTTGCCTGTGGTTCGTCTACGGGCTCCAGAAGAACGACAAAACGATTTACCTTGCCTGCGTCGGCTGGGTGCTGCTCGATTTGGCCATCGTGATCGGCGTCATCGTCTATCCCTGATCCCCGCGCGGCATAAGACGAGCGGCGGTCAAGCGCCCCAGCGCTGGTACAGGACAATCAGCCCCGAGACGGCGAGCACTATCCAACTGATCGTCACTCCGATTCCGCGGCCCGGGTCTTTGCGCGCCGTGATTCCCCAATAGTGGATGAGCCGCGACGCGAGCAGCCCGCCGGCGAGCGAGTGCACCACCCAGGGCTTCGTCCCGGCCCACTCCACCATGCCGATCAGCAGCAGCGCCAGGGGGACATACTCGGTGAAGTTTCCCTGCGCGCGTATCGCGCGCATCAGGGGTTCCTTGCCGCCGTCACCGAACATGACCTTGAACTTCGCCCGCAACACGCTGACCCGCGCGCTGATCACCACGAGGAGGATGCCCAACACGCCCGCGTACAGGGCGGTAATCGGAATTGGAAAGCCGTGCATGATCGACCTCCGTCTGAACGGTTGCCGGCGGGCCCATCCCGGCGGCGGTCAAGAATCTAGCCCCGGAGCCGGGCAATAGCAAGGATCGGCCATTCAGTCGAGCTCGTCGATCGAGCGCGGCCAGCTCGCCTTGAGCAGGCGCGAGAGCGCGCGGTCGGCGAGGATCTTGCCGCCGGTCTGGCAGCGCGCGCAGTAGTTGGTCTCGTTCTCCGCGTACACGATGCGCTGCACCGGCGCGCCGCACACCGGGCAGGGCTTGCGGTAGCGGCCGTGCACCGCCATCTCCTCGTGAAAGGCGGTCACTTTCTCGGGCAGATCCGCTCCTGCCTTCCTGCGCAACCGCTCGGTCCATTCGGCGAGCGTCGCCCGCGCGGCATCGTAGAGCCGCTTCAAGTCTTCCTCCGATAGCGACGCGGTTTGGGCGAAAGGGGAGAGCTTCGCGCGGTGCAGGATCTCGTCCGAATAGGCGTTGCCGATGCCGCTGAACAAGCGCGGATCGGTGAGCGCGCGCTTGAGCGTATGGTTCTCGCGTTTCACGCGGTCGGCGAACTCTTGGAGACCGGCTACGAGGACGTCGAGGCCGCCGGGGTCCATAGCCGCAAGCGCCGCCTCGCCCCCGACGACGTGGAGCGAAGCGCGGCGCTTGGTACCCGCTTCGGTGAACACGAGCGTGCCGCTCGGGAATTCGAAGGTGGCAAGCGTGATCCGGCCCGGCACCTTCGCGCGTGTTCCGAGCCAGCGCAGCCGGCCTGCGATCATGAGATGCAGCACGAGGAAGAGCTCACCCTCGAACGCGATCACGATGCGCTTGCCCATTCGCCGGACGCCGACGACTTTCCTTCCTTCGGCGGAGGTGATCGGAGGCGTCACGCTGCGCAGCACGAAGGGATTCATAGGCCGCACGCGCTCGAGCGTCTGCCCGATAAGGCTCGCCTCGAGATGCTCGATGTAGACAACTATGTCAGGCAGCTCCGGCATTTCTTCCTGGTCTCGGCGGGTCAGCTTTACATAACTTTACTCATTGGACAAATCCCGCTTACCCGCTGCTGCGAGACTCCTCTCCCAGGGGAGATGTTCCCCGTAACCAGGAAAGGACGAATCATGGAAACGCAAGACCGGAATCCTGAGAAACGCCGCCGCTTTTTCAAGCGCGCGGCGATCGCCACGCTGATCGGCGGCATCGCCGCCGGCATCGGCATCAAAGCCTTCGCGCAAGGGGGCGGCTGCGGCTGGCACCGCGGCGGCTTCGCGGCGGGCCCGCTCGATCCCGCGCAGGTGGACGAGCACGTCGATCGCATGCTTAAGCACCTTTACGTCGAAATCGACGCCACCGAGGAGCAGAAGCAGAAGCTCGCGCCGATCGTGAAGCAGGCGGCGAAGGACCTGCTGCCGCTTCGCGAGAGGATACGCGAGGCGCGCGGGAAAGCGCTCGAGCTGCTCACGCAGGACAGCGTCGACCGGACCGCGATCGAGGCGCTGCGCGCCGAGCACCTCCAGCTCGCCGAGCAGGCGTCGCGCCGCATCGTGCAAGCCCTTGGCGACGCGGCGGAGGTACTCACACCCGCACAGCGCAAGGAACTCGCGGCACGGGTGGAGAAGCATCGCGGCTGGCGCCATGGCTGAGCTTCCCGTGTGCGACGCTTGGGTGAAGGTGCGTTGGGCGGCCGGCGAGACGCTGCGTGGTAGACGATTCTCGAGATAACCGCAGTCTCGGAACTTCCGGGCCGGACGTCGCAAACCTTGGGCTGGTCCGTCCGCCTGTCGTCTACCTGGGCTCGATCGCGCTCGGCCTGGTGCTTCATCTCCTTTGGCCGGCACGGCTCGTCCCTCCGCCGGTCAGCACGCCAGTGGGCGCTATCGTTACGGTCCTGGCCATCGCGCTTTTCGTCTCCGCAGTTCGCACCCTCCAGGCAGCTGGCACGCCCATCCCAGGCAACCGCCCCACGACAGCGATCGTCCGCACGGGGCCCTATCGCTTCAGCCGGAACCCGATCTATCTGGCGTTCTCCATCTTGCAGCTCGGTATCTCGATCTGGGTCAACAGCGTGTGGCTGCTGGCCACGCTCGCCGGAGCGGCGGCGCTCATTCTCTACGTCGTCATACGCAGAGAAGAGCAGTACCTGGAACGGAGATTCGGTGCGCGGTACTTAGACTATAAGGCGTCCGTGCGCCGCTGGCTGTAAGTCGCCCAACCAGCATCCGATGGCTAAGAAGGCGCTTCGGGTTGGAAACCGTGGTCCGTCCCCGGTTTCCACTATAGTCCGGCTGTGCCCGAGCGCATTCTCCTGATCGAAGACGACGCCCGCCTCGCCGAGATGGTGTCTGAGTACCTCGGCGAGGCGGGGTTTCGCGTTTCGATCGCCGTCCAAGGCCGTGCAGGGCTCGAGCGGCTCGCGCGCGAGCCCTTCGATGCGCTGGTGCTCGACCTGATGCTGCCCGACATGGACGGGCTCGAAGTGTGCCGCGAGGTGCGCGCAAAATCGGATACGCCGGTGCTGATGCTCACCGCGCGCGGCGACGCTGCCGACCGCATCGTCGGGCTGGAACTGGGCGCCGACGACTACCTCCCCAAGCCGTTCCAGCCGCGTGAGCTGCTCGCGCGCTTGCGCGCGATCCTGCGACGCGGCAGGAGTGCCGCTTCGGGACTGCTGCGTTTCGGGCGCTTGGAGATCGACCGCGACGCGCGCGCCGTGCGCGTGGACGGCGAGGCGCGTACGCTCACCGCTTACCAGTTCGCGCTGCTTCTCGCCCTCGCCGAGAACGCGGGCCGAGTGCTTTCCCGCGATTCCCTGATGGACCTCGTGAAGGGCGAGCCGCTGGAGGCATTCGACCGCTCGATCGACGTGCACGTGTCGCGCATCCGCGCGGCGATCGAGGACGATCCGAAGAAGCCGCGCCGCATCGTGACCGTGCGCGGAGCCGGTTACCTATTCGCGAAGGCACAGGATTGATGCGCCGACTCTACCTGCGCATCTATCTCGCGGTTCTCGCGAGTCTCGCCGCGTTTGCTCTGGCCGCGGGCTTGCTCTGGCGAGCGCTCGGCGAGGACGGCCCATGGAGCCAGGCCTACGAAGTGGCGGCGACGCTCGCGCAAAATGCCCTGCCGCCGGCGGGCGCGCCAAAGGCCGAGCAACAGGCGGCGCTCGAGAAGCTCGCCGCCAACCTGCGCGCCGACGTCGCGCTCTTCGCTCCGGACCGCTCCCCGCTCGCCGCGGTAGGAGCGCCAATGCCCGCACCCGAGGCAGGCCGCGAGCGCGGCGGCTGGATCCACCGCTGGGGCGGCCCCGCTTGGGCGGTGCGCCTGCCCGACGGCAGGTGGCTGACCGCGCGCGCGCCGCGCGGCCACGCGCATGCGCCTTACGGGTTGTTCCTCGTGCTCGCGCTGCTTGCGCTCGCGGTCGGTGTCGGCGCCTATCCGGTGGTGCGCCGACTCACTTCGCGCCTGGAGCGCCTGCAGGCGGGTGTCGAATCGCTCGGTGCGGGCGAGCTTTCCGCGCGCGTCCGGGTCGAGGGACACGACGAGGTGGCGCAGCTCGCCGAGAGCTTCAACCGGGCTGCCGGCCGCATCGAGGAGCTGGTGGGAGCGCACAAGTCTCTGCTCGCGAACGCTTCGCACGAGCTGCGCACGCCTCTCGCGCGCATCCGCATGGCGGTGGAATTGATGAAAGAGAACGCCGAGCCGAAGCGCAAGGCCGAGCTCGAGCAGGATATCGCCGAGCTCGATGCGCTGATCGACGAGATCCTGCTCGCCAGCCGCCTAGACACCTTGAAAGGGCTTGAAGCGGATGAAGATGTGGATCTGCTCGCGCTCGCCGCAGAGGAGTGCGCGCGTTACGAGAGTGCTGAACTCGACGGCGAACCCGTTACGGTGCGCGGCGATCCGCGGCTGCTACGCCGGATGATCCGCAACCTGCTGGAGAACGCGAAGCGCCACGGAGCTCCGCCGATCGAAGTGCGTGTCGCCCGCGGCGAAAGCGGCGCGCAGATAGTGGTTTGCGATCGCGGCCCGGGCGTTCCCGAGGCCGAGCGCGAGCGCGTGTTCGAGCCGTTCTACCGCACTGGCGCGAGGCAAGGTGCTGGCCTCGGCCTCGCGCTGGTGCGGCAGATCGCGCGGCGGCACGGGGGCGAGGCACGTTACGCGCCGCCGAGCGGGCAGCGCAGTTGTTTCATCGTGGTCGTGCCGGAGCGTTAGCGGCAGAGGACCTTGACCCCGGCGGCCCTCCCTCCGACCGTATGCCGGGGTCGCGGTCGGTCCTGCAACATTAACGGTCGCGGCGCGCGCCGGCCATCGGGGAATCCCCCGAAACGCCTCAGGATTCTCGGAAAAAACTCCTTCACACTGAGCCATTTGGGCTAAGCTGTCGGGCTTTCGCATCCCAAAGCTCATGTCGCAATACGTCTACACCCTGCGCCGGGTCGGCAAGATCGTGCCCCCGAAACGGCAGATCCTCAAGAACATCTCGCTCAATTTCTTTCCCGGCGCGAAGATCGGGGTGCTCGGCCTGAACGGCTCTGGGAAATCCACGCTGCTGAAGATCATGGCAGGGGTCGAGACGAATTTCGAGGGCGAAGTGACCGCCATGCCGAACATGAAGATCGGATTCCTTCCGCAGGAGCCGCAACTCGACCCGGAAAAGACCGTGCGCGAAGCGGTGGAGGAGGGCCTCGGCGAAACGCTTGCAGCGAAGAAGCGCCT
>VBDE01000036.1 GCA_005883665.1 Betaproteobacteria bacterium | reverse complement strand
GCAGGAGCAGGCGCGCATCAAGTCGATGCAAAAGGAGCTCGAATGGGTGCGGCAGAACCCCAAGGGCCGCCAGGCGAAATCGAAGGCGCGGCTGGCGCGCTTCGAGGAACTTTCCTCATACGAATACCAGAAGCGCAACGAAACCCAGGAAATTTTCATCCCCGTCGCCGATCGTCTCGGCGATTCGGTGATCGAGTTCAAGGGCGTCTCCAAGGGCTACGGCGAGCGCCTGCTCATCGACGATCTCTCCTTCAGCGTGCCGCCCGGCGCGATCGTCGGCATCATCGGCCCCAACGGCGCCGGGAAATCGACGCTGTTTCGCATGATCACCGGCAAGGAAAAAGCGGACAAGGGCAAGATCGTCATCGGGCCGACTGTGAAGATGGCCCACGTGGACCAGTCGCGCGAAGCGCTCGAGGCCGACAAGACCGTCTGGGAATTCATCGCGGGCGGCGCGGACATCCTCACCGTGGGCAAGTTCGAGATGCCCTCGCGCGCCTACCTCGGCCGGTTCAACATCAAGGGCGCCGACCAGCAGAAGAAGCTGGGCACGCTCTCCGGCGGCGAGCGCGGCCGGGTGCACCTCGCGAAGACGATGCTCGCCGGAGGCAACATGCTGCTGCTGGACGAGCCGTCCAACGACCTGGACGTGGAAACGCTGCGGGCGCTCGAGGACGCGTTGCTCGAATTCGCCGGCTGCGTGCTCGTCATCAGCCACGACCGCTGGTTCCTCGACCGCATCGCCACCCACATCCTCGCCTTCGAAGGCGATTCAAGGACGAGTTTCTTTGCCGGCAACTACCAGGAATACGAATCGGACAAGATCAAGCGCCTCGGCGAAGAGGCGGCCAAACCGAAGCGCATCCGGTACAAGCCGTTGAAAAGGTGAGTCCTGAAATCCGTGCCGCTTCGCATCGCCATACCCGACATGGTCTCGCCGTCGTACTTTCCGGCGATCGCCGCGGTCGAACTCGGCTGCTTCGGCAAGGAGGGGCTGGAGGCGACGATCGAGCTTCGTTTCCCGGTCACGAAGACCTATGAAGCTCTGCGCGACGGCGGGATCGACTTCGTCGGCGGCGCCGCGCACGCGCCGCTCTACGCCTTCCGCGACTGGACGGGCTGCAAGCTCCTTTGCGCGCTCTCGCAGAACATGTACTGGTTCCTCGTCGTGCGCAGGGACCTCGGCATCGCGCGCGGCGATCTGCGCGCGCTGAAGGGGCTACGCATCGGCGCGGCGCCCGGCCCCGCGGACGGCTTGAAGCGCATGCTCGTCGATTCCGGAATCGACCCGGAGCGCGAGGTGAACATCGCCCCCGTGCCCGCGACCGCAGGCGTGTCCTTCGGCTTGGCGGCGGCGAAGGCGCTTGAAAAAGGCGCAGTGGACGGGTTCTGGGCAAACGGAATGGCGGCCGAAATCGCCTTGCGCGGCGGCTTCGGCACGCTCGTGATCGACGCGCGGCGCGCCGACGGGTCGAAGGCTTCGCGGCACTACACTTTCCCTGCGCTCGTCACGACTCAGAAATGGATCGACCAGAGCCCCGGGACCGTCGCCGCGGCGGTGCGCGCCGTCGTCGCGGCACAGGCAGAGCTCAAGCGCGACCCCTCCCTTGCCGCCGCCGCCGCGGAAAGACAGTTCCCT
>VBDE01000035.1 GCA_005883665.1 Betaproteobacteria bacterium | reverse complement strand
TTCTCAAGCTGAACGAAGAGATCAACCGCGCGATGAAGTTGCCCGACGTGAGCGACAAGCTCGTGACCGCCGGATTGATCGTCGTCGCAGAATCGCCGGAATACTTCGGCGAGATCATCCGCAGCGATTACGCCAAGTACGGCAAGCTCGTGCGCGACATCGGTTTTCAGCCGCAGTGACGGGAGTGGCAATCGCTTGCTGAACTCGCGGGTCCTTTGCGCGCTCCTCGCGCTTTGGCCGGCGCAGGCCGCTCTTGCCTGGGGCCCGGAGGGACATCGCATGGTGGGCGAAATCGCGGCCCGCTACACGGGGCCGAGAACCAATACGGAGATTCTCGAGCTCCTGAAGAACGACCGCCTCGCCGACGGCCAACCCTCCGGCCGGCACACTCTCGGCGAGGTCGCGAACTGGGCCGATGAAATCAAGGATTTCGAGTGGGGCAAGCGGCGCGCTTCCTGGCACTATGACGACGTGCCGCTTTGCGGGACCGCGGAGTACTCGAAGTATTGCCGTCGCGGCCGCTGCGCTTCCGCCCAGCTCGCGCGCCAGATCGAATTGCTCGGCGACGAACGCGCGAGGGCCCGGCAGCGCAACGAGGCCCTCAAGTGGGTCGTGCATCTCGTCGGCGACATCCACCAACCGCTGCACGCCGCCAACCGCGGCGACCGGGGCGGGAACCGGGTGCAGGTGTCCTTTTTTGGGGAACGCGACAACCCGCCGTACGGCAGCCTCAACCTGCACGCCGTCTGGGACGTCCACATGGTGCGCAGGCTGGTCGTGGACCGCGGCGGCGAGCGTGCGATCGTTTCGGCGCCGATCGCCGACAGCCACAGGAACGCCTGGGAGAAGGGCTCGATTTCCGGCTGGATCGACGAGAGTCACCGGATCGCGAGGGACACCGTCTATCCGCTCCTTCCGATGGCCGCTTCCTGCTCGAACAAGATCGTGGACGTGGTCGCGATCGGGGAGGAGTACTACTCGAAGGCGGCGCCCGTGATCGAGATCCAGATCAGGAAGGCCGGCGTGCGGCTTGCTCGGGTGCTGAACGAAACGCTGAGCCGTTGATGCCGGGCCCTCCTTATTCCTGCAGGGGAATGCCCGCTTCGCGAATCACTTTGGTGTACGTCGCGAGATCGGCCGCGAACTTGGCGGCGAATTGTTCGGGCGTGGTGCCGACCGGCTCGTAACCCCAGGCGGGCCAGCGCTCGCGCATGTCCTGGGTAACGATCGCTTTTGCCATTTCCTGCTGGATCGGTGAGAGTCGGCACATCCGGCATCGTTGCCGAGCGCGCCTTGCTGCTCACGCCCAGGGCCCGAAGCCGGCCGGACCTGATGTGAGGCAGGACGCCAGCGAGCGGCATGAACGCAAGCTGCACTTCCCCGGCAAGAAGAGCCTGGCCGAGCGGCGCGTCGCCCTTGTAGGGGACGTGCAACATGTCGGTGCCGGTCATGCTCTTGAGAAGTTCGCCCAGCAGGTGCGGCGGCGCGCCGATGCCGGTGGAGCCGTAGTTGATCGCGCCGGGTCGGGACTTCGCTAGAGCGATCAGCTCCTTTGCCGATGCGGCCGGAAGTTGCGGATTGGCCACGAGGACCACGAAGGAGGAGGTGAGCTGCGTCACCGGCGCGAAATCCCTCACCGCGTCGAACGGAAGTTTCTTGTAGAGGCCGGGACTGATTGCGAAGCCCTGGGTCGTGATGAGCAAGGTGTGGCCGTCGGCCGGGGCCTTGGCGACATAGTCGGCTGCGATGTTCCCGCCCGCGCCGGGGCGGTTGTCCACGAGCGTCGGCTGCTTCCAGGTTTCCATGAGCTTCTGCCCGAGCGCCCGCGCGACGGTATCCACGGCGCCGCCCGCGGCGAACGGGACGACCATCCGCACGGGCCTTGCGGGATAGCCCTGCGCGAAGGCGTGTACGCCGAACAGCATCGCCACCACGACTGCGGAGAACAGGCGCGAGAGCGGCTTCATGGGTCCCCTTGGCGGAATACGTTTCGCATTATCGGCGGGTTCCGGGACGTATGAGAAGCCCCGACGGCACCGTGGCAGGCGCGGTTCCGTAACATAGTTCATACGCGCGAGGTCCGATCGGTGTCAAACTACAGCGCTCGGTACCGGGGAGGTCCGAGGTTTCATGAAATCGGATAAGCGTCCGCAGGGAGAGCCCGCCGTTCCGAACGGTGATGCCTTGTTCGGGTCGCTCTTCTCGCAGACCGCGGTCGGGGTCGCGGTCCTATCGCAGGAGGGCGGTTTTGTGCGCGCAAACGAGGCGCTGTGCCGCATGCTCGGCTACGACGAGCAGGAGCTCCTGCAAAAAACCGTGCGGGACGTCACCCACGCCGACGACCTGGAGTCCACTCAGGAGATCCGGCTGGAGTTCCTGGCGGGGCCGGGTGCTCGCGTCCACGAAAGACGTTATTTGCGCAAGGACGGCTCGGCCCTCTGGGTCCAGGTCGCGGGGGCGCTGGTGCGCGACGGTTCGGGTTCGCCGCAATGCTTCGTCGCTCTGGTTTACGACATCACCGAACTCAAGTTGGCTCAGGATGCGCTCAAGGCGAGCGAATCCCGTTTCCGCCGCATGGTGGAGCTGAGCTCGGACTGGTACTGGGTGCAGGATGAAAATTTCCGGTTCGTCGAGCTGTCCGGAGTGGAAAAGCGGGGCATCGACCCGGAAGCCTTCATTGGCAAGGCGCGTTGGGAGCTTCAGAGTCCCGGGTCGCTTCCGGAAAAGGCCTGGCAGCAGCACCGCGAAAAGCTGGAGCGCCACGAGCCGTTCAGCGATTTCGTATACACGGCTCTGGACAACGCAGGCGAAATGCGCTATCTGAGCGTGACCGGCGAGCCGATTTTCGATGCGCACGGCAAATTCAAGGGATACCACGGCGTCGGAAAAGACGTCACTGAAAAGGCGCTCGGGCTGAAGGATCTGGAAGACAGCGAAGAGCGCTACCGGATGCTGTTCGACATCCATCCCCGTCCGTGCGTTTCCTCGCCGTAAACCAGGCGGCCGTCGACCATTACGGCTATTCGAGGGAAGAGTTTCTGTCGATGACCGCGGAGCAGCTTCGCCCGCCTGAGGACATCGCCCAGCTGCTCAAGGACTTTCAGGACCCAAGCCGTTCCTACATGCAACGCGTGGCGCGGCATCGCAAGAAGAACGGGGAACAGATCAACGTCGAAATCGTCTCATTCAATTTGGCGTTCGACGGCCGGCCGGCCCGGCTGGGCGTGATCAACGATGTCACCGAACGCCTGAAAGCGGAGCAGCAGGCACGCGAGCTCGAGGCGCGGTACCGGGCGCTGGTCGAGTCCAGAAAAGACCCCGGCTAGCGCCGGGGCTCTGGCGCACGCTCGCGGTCAATCCCGGGTGAGACAACGGAAATGAGCGCGAGAGCAACGCCGCCGTTCAGGGCAGACCAGGTCGGGAGCCTCCTGCGACCCGCCGAGATCAAGGAAGCGCGCGCGAGGCTCGAGCGCGGCGAGATCGACGGCGGGGAGCTGCGCGCGGTCGAAGACCGCTGCATCCGCAATGCAGTCGCCCGCCAGGAGTCGCTGGGGCTGGAGGTCGTGACCGACGGCGAGTACCGCCGCGGGTGGTGGAACCACGATTTTCTCGGCAGGATCGACGGCGTCGAAATCGAGCTCGATCAGAAATCGTACAAGTTTGCCGGATCCGACGATCCGCGCTACACGCCGAAAGTGACGCGCCGGGTGCGCCGCGCGCGCCCGATGATGCTCGATCACTTCCAGTATCTGAGCTCGGTCGCGCGCAAGACGCCCAAGTTCACAATGCCTTCGCCCTCCATTCTCTATCACCGCGGCGGTAGAGCGGCGATCGACCGCGAAGCCTATCCGGATCTCGATCGACTCTGGAGCGACGTCGGCCGCGTGTATCAGGAGGAAATCCGCGATCTCGCCGCCGCGGGCTGCACCTATCTGCAGATCGACGACACGAGCTTTTCGTTCCTGTGCGACGAGAAATTCCGGGCGAGCTGCCGCGCGCGCGGCGACGATCCGGACGCGCTCCCGCACATGTTCGCCAAAGCGGTCAACGCGGCGGTCGCCGAACGACCCGCAGGAATGACGATCGTCATGCACACCTGCCGCGGCAACTGGAAAAGCACCTGGCTCGCCGAGGGCGGATACGATCCGGTCGCCCAGGCCGTGTTCAACGAGGTGAACGTGGACGGCTGGTTCCTCGAGTACGACAGCGAGCGCGCCGGCAGCTTCGAGCCGCTGCGCTTCGTGCCGAAGGGAAAGAAGGTGGTGCTCGGCCTCGTGTCGACGAAAACGCCCGTGCTAGAGAACAAGGACGGGCTGAAGCGGCGGATCGATCAGGCGGCCCGCTACGTTCCGCTCGAGAACCTGTGCGTGAGCCCGCAGTGCGGCTTCGCGAGCAGCCATCACGGCAACCTGCTGACCGAGGACGACCAGTGGAGAAAGCTCGCGCTCATCGTCGAGGTGGCGCGCGAGGTGTGGGGCGGCTCCTGAGCGGCTACTCGACCGTCACTCGCGAAAGCCTGATCAGCCGGTCCCAGCGGGCGTATTCGGATTTGAGGTAGTCGGCGAACTGCTCGGGCGTGTTGCCGACCACCTCGAACCATTGCTTGCTCACGTACTGCTCGCGGAACGCTGCGTTGCCGAGGATCTTCGCCGTATCGGCATAGATCTTCGCGACGATCTCTCGCGGGACGCCCGCGGGCCCCACGAGCGCGAACCAGGTTCCGGCCTCGTAGCCGGGGACGCCGGACTCGGCGACCGTGGGAAGGTCCGGCAAAGCGGGGATCCGCTGCGCCGTCGCCGCGGCGACGAGCTTCAACCTGCCCGCGCGCGCGTGCGGCTCGACCAGCAGCGGCGTCACCATCATCATCTGTATCTGGTCTGAGAGGAGATCGGTCACGGCCGGCCCGGCGCCTTTGTAGGGCACGTGCAAGATGTCGATGCCGAGCAGGTTCTTGAGGTAGTCCACGCTGATGTGCGCCGAGGAGCCCAGGCCGAACGAGCCATAGGAGAGCTTGCCGGGATTCGTCTTGGCGTACGCGACCAGCTCCCGAAAAGTATTCGCCGGCACCGAAGCATGCACCGCGATGACCCAGGGAAAGCGCACGAGGACCGTGATCGGCGTGAAACCGTTCACGCCGTCGTAGGGCAGTTTCTTGTACAGGTGCGGGTTGATCACGAACGAGGAAGCGTCCGAGACGAGCAGCGTGGTGCCGTCGGGCGCGGACTTCGACACGTGATCGGCGCCCATTATCTGGTTTGCGCCCGGGCGGTTTTCGACCAGCACCGGCTGTCCCCAAGTTTCGGACAGGCGCGGCGCCAGGGCGCGCGAGAACGCGTCGGTCGCGCCGCCGGGCGAGGTCGGCACGACGATTTTCACCGGGCGGAAGGGGAAGGTTTGCGCTGGCGCGAGGAAAGGCGCCGCGGCAAGCGCTGCCGCCACGAAAACTAACAAACGCACTGAAATCCCGGACACCCTGACGTCCCCCTTTGCTTATTGTAGTTCGGGCTTGGGCTAAGCGGTCCGGGTAGTCGCTCAGCCTAGACCGTGAAATTTGTCACGCTCTGGCGGTCATCCCCGGCCCGGAATTTGCATTAGAACAAGAGGGGCTCAGGTTTTTGGAAAGCCCTTACCGGGTTTTGCCCGATTGGCCCGGTGGCAAGGCGACGGTAGCCTCGCGATCGAAAGGAACAGAAACAGTCAGGCGACACCCATGAAAATGCCACAGATCGTGAATCTGAATCCGCAGTTCAGCCGCGTCGAAAGGGAACTCTCGGCCCGCATCTGGGCGGTGTTCGGCCGCCTCCCCGATCTCTCCGGCTTTTCGCTCCAGGACCGGACCAGCTTGCCCGACTACATCGATACCTCCAGCCTGCGGGACGAGCTTTTCGTCACGGAACTCGGCTTCTCCGCTCCGGTCAGCGAGTTGGAATATGACGAGGCCTACCAACTGATCACCGACGCCGTCGCGGATATCGTGTCCGAACGGCCCGAGGCCATGGAGCTGTTGCGCGGGCGCACTTTCGCGAGGACGCTCCACTAGCGACGTTCCAGCCGTCTGCGCGGCGTTGCCGGAGCGCGCGGCGATATAGAATAAGCGCGGTTCGAAGAGGAAAGGTCGCCGTTGCGCGTGAAGTGCTTCATTGCGTGGCTCGCGATGTTCGCGGCTGCGTCCGCGGTGCTCGCGCAGGCCCATTCGACGAGCTCAGGTCAGGGCTACCCGTCGAAGCCCGTGAAAATCATCGTTCCGTTTCCGCCGGGCGGCTCGGCCGACGCCTCGGCGCGGATCGTCGCTGAAAAAACGAGTGAGGAGTGGAAGCAGCCGGTGCTCGTCGAGAACAAGCCCGGCGCGGGCACGACGATCGCGGCGGCCTTTGTCGCGAGCGCGGCGCCTGACGGCCACGTGCTCTATCTGACCGGGCCGATCTCGCACGCGGTCTCGGCGGCCCTCTACAAGGACCTCAGCTACGACGCGGTCAGCAGCTTCGCAGCGGTCGCGCGAGTGGCCTCCGCGCCCTTCATCGTCGTCGTGCATCCTTCGGTGAAGGCGAATTCGGTGCAGGAGCTCGTCGAGCTCGCGAGAGCCAGGCCCGGAGCGCTGACCTACGCGTCCTCGGGCAGCGGTGCCGCGCCCCACCTCGCCGCCGAAATGCTCGCTTCGCTGACCGGAACGAAGTTCGTTCACGTTCCCTTCAGGGGCACGGCGCCCGCGCTGGTCGCGCTCCTCGGCGCCCAAGTGGATTTCCAGATCGCCGATGTCGCCGCGATCCCCCACGTCCGCGCCGGAAAACTGCGCGCGCTCGCGGTGACGACCGCGAGGCGCTCGGCGCTCGTTCCGGAGATCCCGACGGTCGCCGAATCCGGTGTCCCGGGCTTCGACGTGCCGAGTGCCACGGGGATTCTCGCGCCCGCGGGAACGCCGACGGACGTCGTCGCCAAGATCAACGCATCGATCAACCGGGCGCTCGCGATCGAGGAGGTGCGCCAGCGGCTCAATGCGCAAGGCTTCGAGCCCGCGCCCGCGACTCCGGAAGAGTTCGGCGCGTTCCTCGCTTCCGAGGTCCGAAAGTACGCGAAAATCATCCGGGAAGCCGGCGTGCGAATCGATTAGCGGGCGGCCTTATAATCGTTCGCATCCGCGATCGAGGAGAAGAATTCCATGAGCCGAAGTCCTCACCCATCCCGCCGCCGCGTGCTCGCCGCGCTTGCCGCCTCGGCGGCCGTTGCGCCGTTCGGCGCGCTCGCTCAGGGAATTTCCAAGCGTCCGGTGCGGATCATCGTTCCGTTTACGCCCGCGGCCGGGCCGGACATCGTGGCGCGGCTGCTCGCGCCCAGGCTGCAGGCGCGCTGGGACCAGCCTTTCTTCGTCGAGAACAAGCCAGGCGCATCGGGAACGATCGGGACCGAGGTGGTGGTGAAGTCGCCGCCCGACGGCCACACGATCATGGTCGGCCCGGCGTCTATCGTCACCGCGCCGCATCTTTATCCGAAGATCTCCTATGACGTCGTGAAGGATCTCTCCGCGGTCACGAACGTCGGCTCGACGAGCCTCGCGCTCGTGGTGCACAAATCGGTGCAAGCCGCTACGGTGCGGGAGTTCATCGCCTGGGTGAAGTCGCAGCCCGGCAAGCTCAACTACGGCTCTCCGGGTAACGGCACGCACCATCACTTCTGCATGGAGTTGCTCAAGCTGCAGGCGGGCCTGGACATCGTGCACGTTCCCTACAAGGGTTCGGCGCCCGCTGAGAACGACTTGATCGCGGGCGTCATTCCCACCATGTTCCTCCCGGTCCACGTTGCGCTTCCGAAGATCAAGGCGGGGCAGATCAAGGTGCTCGGCGAGAGCCTGAAGGAGCGCCATCCCTTGTTTCCCGACATTCCCTCGCTGCACGAGCAGGGCGTGACCGGCTACGACGTGGACCTGTGGATCGGTGTGTGGGCGCCCCCGGGAATGCCCGCGGACCTGCTCGCGAAATACAACTCAGAAATCCGCGCGATCGTCGCGCTGCCCGAGATGCGCGAGCAGCTCGCGAGCCAGGGCCTGGTGCCGAACACCGGCACGCCCGAGCAATTCGCCAAGCTCGTCAAGGACGATTTCGAGAAATGGGGGAAGGTGATCCGCGATGCGAAAATCAGGGCGGACTAGATGAAGTCCATCGAAACAGTGGGAATGCTGGGCCTCGGCAAGATGGGGTGCCCGATTGCGGCTCATCTGGTCGCGAAGGGCTTCAAAGTCGTCGGCTACGACCCGCTCGAGGAAGCGCGGAGGAAGGCTGTCGCGCTGGGTGCGCGCAGCGCGGCCTCGGCGCGCGAAGCAGCGCACGCGAGCGACCTCGTCATCATCGTGGTCGGTTTTGACAGCGAAGTCGAAGAGGTTCTCTTCGGCAAGGAGGGCGTGCTCGAAGGCGCCAGGCCCGGCCTCATCGTCGCGCTCGGCTCGACGGTCGCGCCGCGCTATTCGACGCGGCTCGCGGCGCGCCTCGCGCAGCGAGGACTCGTCCTTCTCGACATCCCGCTCGCGCGTGGGGAAGCGGCCGCGACGGCGGGCAAGCTCCTCGTCTACGGCGCGGGCGACTCCGGGGCCTTCGAGCTCTGCAGACCCGTTCTCGGCGCGTTTGCCTCGGACATTTTCCATCTGGGGCCGGCGGGCGCCGGACAGGTCGCGAAGATGGTCAACAACCTCATCCTTTGGGCGTGCATCGCGGTGAACGACGAAGGCCTGCGGCTCGGCCGGGCTCTCGGCGTGGACCCGGAGCGGCTGTGCGAGGCGCTGCGTCACGGCAGCGCGCAAAACTGGGCCATGGACACCCGGGCCGAACGCAGCGGCATGCCCTGGGCGGAGAAGGACATGAGCATCGTCCTG
>VBDE01000034.1:1059-6972 GCA_005883665.1 Betaproteobacteria bacterium | reverse complement strand
ACAGCAGCTCGGACTGCTCGTTGTTGTGCTTCGACGAGCCGACCAGGTAGACGGCGTCCGGCCCGGACTCCTTGCGGATCGCGAGCATCCTGTCGCCGATTTCGTTGATCGCCGTTTCCCAGGAAATGCGCTGATACTTTCCGTTCACCAGCTTCATCGGATACTTGAGCCGGTGCGAGTGTTCGGTCATGCCGTGCTCGCGCACCGACGCGCCCTTCGCGCAGTGCGCGCCGAGGTTGAGCGGCGAATCGAACACCGGTTCCTGCCGCACCCACACGCCGTTCTGCACTACCGCGTCGATGGCGCAGCCCACCGAACAGTGCGTGCACACCGAGCGCTTGACCTCGATGCTGCCGCTTTTCTCGGCGGCGGCCTCGGCCTTGCCGATCATGCTGAACGGCAACTGCGAGGCGAACGCCCCCGCGCCCGCGGCGATGCCCGAACGTTTCAGGAACGCGCGGCGGTCGATCGTTTTCGCCAGCATCCCGGAGAGACTGCGCGACAGTCGGCTGGAAGAAAGATGAGCGGGGGCTCCAGCGGATTTCCTGGTCAGCATCATGGTCACGCCTCCTCGGGTCAGACTTTTGCTGTGTTGTAGTAGCTGCGGACGTGCGCGGTGTCCTGATATCCCTTCCCGCGACGCTTATCGTTGCTTGCCGGTGCCTTGGGCTCGTTTGGGGTGAGCGCCTGACCGGCGATCGCAGCTGCCGTTGCGGCGCCGCCGACGCCTGCTGCGATGAGGAAGTTCCTGCGGCTGAGTTTTGATCTTGTGTGGTTCTTCATGTGGAGCCTCTTTCCTATCGTAAACATGCAAGCTAAGGCAGCGCAATCATTAGAACACTTTAAGGGCTTCGGTTTCAACCGCTAGAAAGCTCTCGGCGAAATGCGCAACGTGTTTGTAAAAATTGGCCTTTTCGCTCTTTGATATTGCACTGCAAAAACCGGGGTACGAACGGGCGATATATCGGTCGAAAAACCCCCGTTGCATTTGCAGCGCAGCATCCTCGGAGCCCAATGAAATCAAGTGCCGCATGACATCGAACAGTCCCGCCATGTGGTCCTCGGGCTCGTGCGCCCCTCCCGACCGGGCCAGTCCCCACCCCGCCAACTCGCCCCGCAGCCGGGCGAGGATCTTCTCGCGGCCGGTATCGGCGAGGTAGTAGCTCGCATAGGGCGTCACCTCGGCCTTGCCGGTACCGACGAGGATCTCGTCGTACTCGCGGCGGGCCGCCTCGGCCTCCATCACCCGGGCCGCGGCGGCGAGCTTGTTCCACGCGTCCGCAAGAGCGGACTGCTCGGCGCCGCTTGCGATCTCGTCGGCACCGCCGATGGTTGCTAACAGCGCGGCGGCTGGGCCGGAATAGAAAAGCCGCGCAAGTAGCGCGTAGTACCCAGCGCGCGCGCCATCCTCGGGCACCTCCGGCGGCTGGAACTTGAGCGGCGTCAGCGTCGCGCTCACGGTTTTACGTCAGAGATGTCGATCTCTCCCTTGTTTTCCATCATGTCCACGACGCGGCAGTCGGCACACATCTGGAGGCGCTTCAGCGCCCCGCCTTCCGCGAACATCGAGTGGCCGGTGAGCTTGCCGAGCATATTGTCCACCATCTTGCGCGTGCCGAAGGGCTTGCCGCAGCGCACGCAGTTGTAGGGTTCCGCCTCGTTCAGCATGACTTCCTGTTTCGCCTGCGCCGCGAGCAGCAGGCGCGGGGCGAGCGTGATCGCGTTCTCGGGACAGGTCTTCTCGCACAGCCCGCACTGTACGCAGTTGCGCTCGATGAATTTCAGCATCGGCTGGTCGCGCCCGTCGACGAGCGCCGATTCCGGGCAGGCGCCGACACAGGCCATGCACAGAGTGCAAGTCTGCTTGTCGACGAGGACCTGCCCGTAAGGGGCACCGGCACCGAGCTCTATTTCCTCCTGTGGCTTCGGCGCCTGCTTCGCGAGGTGGTCGATGGCGAAATCGAGTGTGGTGCGCTTTTCGGGCGAAAGGTTGTAGGTCGCGGGCTTGGCCACCGATACCGCGGGAGCGAGCGCCCAGATCTCTTTTTCCAGCAGGGCGTGCTCGCCGGTCGCGAGAAACCGGAAATGCGTGCCGCCGTAGCCGAGCCCGTTTGCGATGGTCTCTGCAAAACTCATCTGCTTTTTCGACGCGTCGCCGTATTCGGCGGCTTCCTTCGGCGTCGCGAGCACCGCGACCTGGCCCGCGCCATAGGCGAGTGCCGCGAGCAGCACATCTATCCCGATAGAGGCGGGATGATGGACTTCGAGCGGAATCACGCGCGCTGGCAAGCCTTTCCCGCGCCGCGCGAGCTTCGCGATCAGCGTGCGGCTCTCGCCCGCATTGTGCAGGAGCAGGCAGGCGTCCTTGCCGCCCGCTTGGGCGTAGACGGAAAGCACCCGCTTCAGCCGCGCGCCGAGGTCCGGCACGCGAGGATAGGTGTAGCTCATCGCGCCCGAGGGGCAGACGGTGGCGCAACCGCCGCATCCCATGCACAAGTGCGGATCGACCTTGACGTGGTCGCCGTCCGGCGCGATGGCGCCGGTCGAGCAGACATCCAGGCACTGGTTGCAGCCGACCTTCGAGGAGCGGCTGTGCGCGCAGATCTTCTCGTTATAGGCGAAGAAGCGCGGCTTTTCGAACTCGCCCACCATCTGGCCGAGCTGCCCGGCCGCCAGCGCCTGCTTGAGCGGATCAGCGCCCGGCGCGAGGTAGCCCTGCGGCGGCTGCGCGGTGTGTATCAGCGGCTGCGCGGAGAAATCGAGCACCATGTCGAAGCGCTCGCTTCGCTCGCGCTCGGCGCGCTCGAAGTCGATCGCGCGGATCGCGCCGCAGGCCTTCACGCACTCGCGGTGCGCCTTGCACTTGTCCATGTCGATCTGGTAGGAAAAATCGATCGCCTGCTCGGGGCAGGCATGGATGCACGCGTTGCAGCGCGTGCAGACTTCCAGGTCGATCGGGTTGTACTGCTCCCAGACGACCTCGAACTCGCCCAGATGGCCTTTTACCGACTTTACTTTTCCCGACCAAACCGGATAGCGGCGTTCGGCAGGCAATTCCCCTCCGCGGCTGCTCGTGATCAGCACATTTACTTCGAGCTGCTGGGCGAGCTTGTCGGCCCAGGCTATCGCGGTCTCGGTCGGGCCGATGATGAGCAGTTGACCGCTAGACTGGTAGCTCACGCCCGGCACCGATTCGGGTTCGGGCAGCTCGGCGAGCGCGAGCAGCGCAGCGATCTTGGGCGTCGCCGCTGCGCCCTCCTTCGACCAGCCAGCGTGTTCGCGGATATTGATGAACTTCAGCTGCGTCGGAGCATTCGCCGTCTGGGCGATTTCCGAGAACAGCGGCGCCTCCTGCGTGCAGGCGACCACGCAGGCTTCGTCCTTGAGCGACTCCTGGAAGCTGCCGACTTCCTTGCGGCACAGCTCCGTGTGCATCTGGATCGGCTGCGTGAGCTTGAGCGCGGCGCCGAGCGCCTTGGCATCGAGCGCAATGGTCTTGTTGCAGTTGCAGATCTTCAGCGCGCGGTCTTCGAGCGTCATGTCAAGCCTTGCCTTTGCGCTCGGTGGGCTCAGGCGGCGGCGTTTCCGCCTGGGCCTCGCGTTGCGCCTTTTCGGCCGCCTCGGGCAGAGATTGGACGGCGGGCGTCTCCGCCGCAGGATGCGGGTCTTTTTTCTCCTCGTCGTCGAAGAGCAGGCCTTTCGCGTGTTCGAGCGTCTTCAGCATGGCCAGGGGGATGGGCTCGCCCTGCGTGAAGTCCTCGCAGTAAGCCTCGAAACGTTCGAAGTTCTCGAAGTGCGGATCGCTGAACAGCTTCTTCAGCGCCGAGCGCCTGAGGTTCTCGTCCACGCCGGGCTTCAGGAATTCGGTGTATTCGGAAGCGAGGCCTTGGAGCGATTCGAGCGGGGGCAGCTCGCGCGGCGCGGACGCGTCCGTCGGCGCCGCGGCTGCGCCGGTGTTCGCAACCGCCGGAGCCGCGGGCGCCGGCTCCGCCGGCTTCTCCGCGGTCTTGCGCGCTTCGATCTTGCGCCGCGACCAGCGCGAGGCGAAATTTTCCTTGTCGTCAGCGATCATCGCGCTTTGCCCCCTTGAACGAAGGCGGCCGAGAGCGCTTCTTCGGCTCCGGCTTGTAGTTGCGCTCGACGTACTCTGCGAGCCACGGGATCCATTGCGGCGGCATCGGCACGCCGTCGACGCGCGCGCCGGCGTCCATCAAGCGCGCCGCCTCGTTGTAGCTCACTGTGACCGCTTTCGGCACGCCCGCGCCCTCCTCTTCGAGCCAGTTCACGAACACGAACGGTTTCTGCGAGCTGAGATTGAGGTAATAGCCTTCTGCCTCGTCGCGGAAAAGCTCGAGCTTGAACCCCGGATGCAGCCACTGCGTGCGCACCTGGTTCTCGACGAGTGCGCGGGGCACAGCGCCCGGCTCGCTCGCGTCAGGCACGACGCCGATCGGCTCCCACTTCTCCGACTGCCAGCGGTTGTTCTCCAGGGGCGTCCGTTCCATCACGACTGCGACGGCGAGGCTGGTCTGAGACATTTTTCCGGCTATACTCACTAGTTCAGCAAACGGTAAATTATGAACTGCATTTCATGAGGCGGCTACGCAAACCATGACGGACCGGGTCATACCGATCGCGGACGCACGCAGGACAAAACCCCTCCCTTTGGAAGGGGAATTGGGCTCGCCCGCGCGCGCCGGCGAGGACACGCTCGGCCGCAGGCTGCACGACCTGCGCATCTCGGTCACCGACCGCTGCAACTTCCGGTGCATCTACTGCATGCCGCGCGACGTGTTCGGCCCCGACTACGCGTTTCTCCCGAAGAGCGAATTGCTGAGCTTCGAGGAGATCGCACGCCTGGCGCGCGTGTTCAAGGGTCACGGGATCGAGAAAATCCGCCTGACCGGCGGCGAGCCGCTACTGCGCAGGAACCTCGAGCGCCTGATCGAGATGCTCGCCGACATTCCGGCGCTTGACCTCACGCTCACCACCAACGGCTCGGTCCTCTCGAAAAAAGCGCGCGCGCTGAAGGCGGCGGGTCTCAACCGCGTCACGGTCAGCCTCGACTCGCTCGACGAGGCGGTGTTCCGCAGGATGAACGATGCCGACTTCCCGGTCTCCGAAGTGCTGAACGGCATCGATGCGGCGGCGGCCGCGGGACTCGCGCCGATCAAGATCAACATGGTGGTGAAGCGCGGCGCGAACGAGGATTCCGTCATCCCGATGGCGCGCTACTTCAGGGGCAGCGGCCACATCGTGCGCTTCATCGAGTACATGGACGTCGGCGCAACCAACGGCTGGCGCATGGACGACGTCCTGCCCTCGGCCGAGATCGTCCGCATGATCGGCGAGAAGATGCCCCTTGAAACGGTCGAGCCGAATTACACAGGCGAGGTCGCAGAGCGCTGGCGCTACCGGGACGGGTCCGGGGAGATCGGCGTGATCTCCTCGGTGACGCAGGCCTTCTGCCGCACCTGCACTCGCGCGCGGCTCTCCACCGAAGGCATGCTCTATACGTGCCTTTTCGCCATGGCTGGCTACGACCTGCGCGGGCTGCTGCGCGGCGGCTCGTCCGACCAGGAAATTTCGGACGCAATCACGCGCATCTGGCAGGCACGCAACGACCGCTATTCCGAGATCCGCACCGCGGAGACGGCCAAGTTGCGCAAGATCGAGATGTCCTACATAGGCGGATGAAGACGCCGCACTACCTCAAGCTCACCCACGCTTCGAAACCCCTCACCTTCGAAGTCGAGGCGATCAACGAGCGCGGCGAGTCCGTGACGACGCCGATAGCGGGCGAGCATCCGCTCACGCTCTACGTGGACAAGCGCGAGATCGTCACACTGATGACGCTAGGCCAGGCGCCCGAGGCGCTCGCGATCGGCTACCTGCGCAACCAGCGCCTGGTTA
>VBDE01000034.1:0-1032 GCA_005883665.1 Betaproteobacteria bacterium | reverse complement strand
GGGCTCGACGAAAAAATGAAGAAGCGCACCGTCACCACCGGCTGCGGCCAGGGGACGGTGTTCGGCGACCTGATGGAGGAAATCGATTCGATCAAGCTGCGCGACGACGTCACGCTCACCGAAGATGCCCTGCACGCTCTGCTCGACGCGGTGCGCCGCCACGAGGCCATCTATAAGGAGGCGGGCGCCGTTCACGGATGCGCCCTTGCGAAAAATTCGGCAAGCCACTCCGCTGCCAGCCCCGAGATCCTCTACTTCGTCGAGGACGTGGGACGGCACAATGCGGTAGATGCGATCGCGGGCCAAATGTGGCTCGACGGCGTGGACGGCTCGGACAAGATCTTCTATACGACCGGACGGCTAACCTCCGAGATGGTGATCAAAGCCGCGCAGATGCAGATTCCCTTCCTCGTATCCCGCTCGGGCCTCACCAAGATGGGCCACGAGATCGCGGCGAAGCTTGGCATCACCATGATCGGCCGCGCCGCGGGCGGCAAGCACTACCTGCTCTTCACCGGCAAGCACCGCTTCAGGAAGACCGTCGCCGCGTGCCAGCGGGTTGACCTATTCATTAGCTTCCCTAGCGAGCGCGGCATGCTGTCTTCGGTCACTGGATTGATCCTCGCGGGCGGCAAGGGCAGCCGCATGGGCGGGGTGGACAAGGGCCTGCAGACCTTCCGCGGCAAGCGCCTCGTCGATCACGTGTACGAGCGCTTCGCGCCACAGGTCGGCGGCATCATCATCAATGCCAACCAGAACCATGAGGAATACAAGACTTTCGGAGTGCGCGTGGTGAGTGACGCGATCGGAGAGCACGCTGGGCCGCTCGCGGGACTGCACGCAGGTATGTCGGTTTCCAAGCGACCGTTTCTCGCCTCAGTGCCTTGCGACTCGCCCTTCCTCCCTACGGATCTGATCGAGCGGCTGCACAAGCGCATCGACGAAACCGGCGCAGAACTTGCCGTTGCGAAAACGGGCAACCAGCCGCACCCGGTATTTTCGCTCGTGCGCCGCGGCGTGCTCGATCACCTC
>VBDE01000417.1 GCA_005883665.1 Betaproteobacteria bacterium | reverse complement strand
AGGCGGCGTACGGCAAACTTCTCGATGCGTTCGCCCTCGCCGCGTGCACGCTGGTGTTCGGCATGACGCTGATGATTTGCGCCGACGTGCTGCTGCGCAACGTGCGCATCATCCCGGGCGTCGCCGGGCTCGAGTGGAGCAACGAGATCTCGGAAGGCGCGCTCTACCTCGTCACGATGCTCACGGCGCCCTGGCTGCTTCGGCGCGGGCAGCACATCCGGGTGGACATCATCCTGCGCGCAGTGCCGAATCGGGTCGGCTGGTCCTTCGAGTGGGTGGTGGACGTCCTGGGCCTCGCCTGCTGCCTCTTCATCGCCTACTACGGCGCTCGCGCGGCCCTTGCGAGCTTCAATGCGGGATCGGTCTCGATCAAGACACTGGTCACGCCGGAGTGGTGGCTGCTCAGTGCGCTCCCGGTGGCATTCCTCGCTCTGTCTCTCGAGATGCTCTTCCGCATGCGCCGCCTCGCACTCGGCGAGCGAGCGCCGCGCGACGACGCGGTGTCGACCGGCTAGAGCCATGTCATGGGAGGCGGCGGCATGGCTGATGCTCGGCGGCTCGACGGCGCTGCTGTTCCTCGGCCTGCCGGTGGCGTTCTCGTTCCTGGTGATCAACCTGCTGGGCGCGTGGCTGTTCCTCGGCGGCGAGGCGGGACTGGTCCAGTTTGCCCGCAACTCCGTCGGGTCGGTCGCGAGCTTTTCGCTCACTCCCATCCCGCTTTTCATTCTCATGGGAGAAGTGCTGTTCCACACGGGGCTCGCCGTGAAAGTGATCGACGGCGTGGAGCACCTGATCCGCCAGGTTCCTGGACGGCTCGCGGTGGTCGCGGTGGTCGCGGGCACGGTGTTCTCGGCGATCTCGGGCTCGACCATCGCGACTACCGCGATGCTCGGGAGCCTGATGCTGCCGGTGATGCTTG
Source organism: Betaproteobacteria bacterium (assembly GCA_005883665.1). Taxonomy (GTDB): domain Bacteria; phylum Pseudomonadota; class Gammaproteobacteria; order Burkholderiales; family SG8-39; genus VBDM01. The sequence goes on along the minus strand of VBDE01000417.1, from coordinate 1,669 downwards.
CGCGCGGGTATCACCCGACCATGGCGACCGGCCCGCTGATGGCGATCGGCGCGGTCGACATAGCCTCTCCGGCATCTCGATTTCGAAGCTTTTGATCGGCGGCATCGTACCCGGCCTGATCCTAAGCCTCGCCTTCGTCGTCTACATCGTGGTGCGCGTGAAGATGAATCCCTCGCTCGCACCGGCCGCGAGCTTTACCGAGTACCGCGGCTGGGAGAAATTCCGCCCCTTCTTCCAGTACGTGGTGCCGCTGGTCTCGATCTTCGTCATCGTGGTAGCTTCGATGTCGGCCGGCTGGGCGACGCCGACCGAATCCGCCGCGATCGGCGCACTGTTTACAATCCTGCTCGCCTCCGCTTACCGGGCGCTTTCCTTGCAGAATCTCGTGCTCGCGCTGCGCGGCACTGCGAGCATCTCGGGAATGATCCTGTTCATCATCCTCGGCGCGACGACCTTCTCGCAGATCCTGTCCTTTTCCGGGGCGAGCAACGGAATGGTCGAGATCATCGCCACGCTCGGCCTGCCGCCGCTTGCGCTGATCGCCGCGATGATGCTCGTGCTGATATTCCTGGGGCTCTTCGTCGAGCAGGTGAGCATGATGATGATCACGCTGCCGATCTTCATGCCGCTCGTGCAGAAATTAGGTATCGACACGGTCTGGTTCGGCGTGATGTTCCTGATCTGCATGCAGTTGGGGCTCCTGCTGCCGCCTCACGGCTTGCTGCTCATGACCATGAAGGGCGTATCGCCGCCGCAGGTGACGATGGGCCACATCTTCCGGGCGGTGGTGCCCTACCTCTTCATGAGCCTGCTCGTCCTCGCGCTGGTGTTCTTCGTGCCGGCGGTCGCGGTATGGCTCCCCCGGGCGCTGTTCTAGCCCGCGCTTAGCCATGGAACGCTCCTTCACAAAAGAGGTCGAGCTGCTCAAGCTCGGTGCCGGGCAGACTTTCCACGGGGAAGGCATCCTCGCGGTGACCAAGGCGCTGCTGCAGTCGGGCATCTCCTACGTCGGCGGCTACCAGGGGGCGCCGGTGTCGCACGTCATGGACGTGCTGAACGACGCCCGGGACATCATGGACGAGCTCGGCATCCACGTCGAAACCAACGCATCCGAGGCGGGCGCGGCGGCGATGCTCGGCGCCTCGATCAACTACCCCTTGCGCGGCGCCGTGGCGTGGAAGTCCACGGTTGGCACCAACGTCCTCGCCTCGGTCGGCGTGCGCGGGGGTGCGCTCATCGTTATCGGCGAGGACTTCGGCGAGGGCGCCTCGATCATCCAGGAGCGCAGCCATGCTTTCGCGATGAAGTCGCAGATCTGGCTGCTCGATCCGCGGCCGAATCTTCCGACCATCGTCAGGATGGTGGAGAAGGGCTTCGAGCTATCGGAAGTCTCGAACACGCCGGTCATGCTGGAGCTGCGCATCCGCGCCTGCCACGTGCACGGCGCTTTCAAGGCGAAAGACAACCGCGCGCCGCAGTTCTCACGCAGGAACGCGATCGAGAATCCCGAATTCGACTTCGCCCGCGTTTCGCTTCCGCCGGCGACCTACGCGCAGGAGAAGCACAAGGTCGAGGTGCGTTGGCCGGCGGCGGTGAAGTTCATCCGCGAGCACAAACTGAACGAAGCGTTCGACGGCCCGTTCAGCGAGATCGGCGTCATCACGCAAGG
>VBDE01000033.1:10158-15795 GCA_005883665.1 Betaproteobacteria bacterium | reverse complement strand
GAACACCACGATAATGACAAGGCTGATCCACATCATCGTGTCGACCTTTCGGCGCTTCCACTTCAACCAGCCGATCTCCAAGAACGTCGCGGCGATGGCCACCGCGGTCGCCGTATAGATGTCGAAAAGCTTGAACGCGACAAAAAACAGAACGACGGGGAACAAGTCGAAGAGCAATTTCATTGCGCCATTATACGGACCTCTCGCGGGATCGATGGGGACCGGGTTATACTTCCGCCTCGGTCCCATCCGAATTCAGGCGTCTGCGCCCCCCAAGGAGACAAATATGGCCGAACCCCATATCGCGCAGAAATCCCCGTACGCGGTCGAGCTCGCCCCAGGCGTTTATTGGTGGTGCCGCTGTGGGGGTTCGAAAAGCCAGCCGTTTTGCGACGGCACCCATAAGGGCAGCGAGTTCGCGCCGGTGAAATTCGGGGTCGCTAAGGCCGAAAAGCTCTGGCTGTGCGGCTGCAAGCATACCCGCAACCCCCCTTTTTGCGACGGCACCCACAAGACGCTCTAGCCCGCCGGTTTCACTCTATTTCTTTGTGGCAGTCCAGCGGCCTTCCGCGCCGCCGTCGGTGCGGAACGAGCCTTCCATGGTGCCGCCGGTGACGCGCCCGGTGAAGTCGCGGCGCACGCCGTGATTGTCCACGTAGGCAAAGCTGATCCTGAATCCGGAGAGGCGCGGCTCGCGCAAGCCCACGAGGATCGAACCCAGGTAGGCCACACCCTCGACTTTCTGGAATCTCTGGTCCAGGTTCAAGCTGAGCTTTTCCGAACCGCCCGCGCCCGAGAGTTCCATTGCCCAGCGGCCCGCGACGCTTGCGGGCACGATCCACAGATAGACGCGCCTACCGTCCACGTCGGAGGATTCGTCCGCCTCCCAGTCTTCCATGTTGAAGGCGTGCGTAACGACGCGGGTTCCCGGCCGCATGGCCAGGATCTGCGGCCGCAGCTTCATGTTGATCGACGGTAGAAGATACATGGTCAGCACGGTTGCCTGGGTGAAATCGCTGACGAAGATATCGCCCTGGACGATTTGCGCCTTGCCCAGGACCCCGGCCGCCTGCGCATTGCGCTGGGCGTGCGCAACCATGTCGGGGTTGTATTCGATGCCGAGCGAGCGGGCGCCGAATTTCTTCGCCGCGGCGATTGCGATCTTGCCGTCGCCGGCGCCGAGATCGATCACATAGTCCTCCGGCTTCGTCTGCGCCATGTTCAGCATGCGTTCGACGACATCGTCCGGCGTCGGCACCCACACCACGTCCTTGCCTTGCTGGCCGACGTGGGGTTTGAAGTCCTTTTGTTGGGCATACGCGGCGCTCGCCGTTACGAGCAGGGCCGCAGCGACCGCCGACAGGATGCCCTTTGGAATTGCACGCAACATATCGTCCTCTTTCTGTTTGAGTGGGAATTCAGTGTGCGGGAAAAGCGACCCGGCGAACACAGCGCGGGCGAAGTCTATTCCGTATCCTACAGCGCTTCGGCGGCGTGGTCGGCGAGGCGCGAGCGCTCGCCGCGCTGCAGGGTCACGTGCCCCGAGTGCGACCAGCCTTTCATGCGGTCGACGACGTAGGTCAGTCCGGAGCTGCCCTCGGTGAGGTAGGGGGTGTCGATCTGCGCGATGTTGCCCAGGCATACCACCTTGGTGCCGGGGCCGGCGCGGGTGATCAGGGTCTTCATCTGCTTGGGCGTCAGGTTCTGCGCCTCGTCGATGATCAGATACTTGTTGATGAAGGTGCGGCCGCGCATGAAATTGAGCGACTTGATCTTGATTCTCGATCGGATCAGATCGCGCGTGGCGGCCCGGCCCCACTCGCCCGCCTCGTCGTCGGTCTTGTTGAGGACGTCGAGATTGTCCTCGAGGGCGCCCATCCAGGGGGTCATCTTTTCTTCCTCGGTGCCCGGGAGAAAGCCGATGTCTTCGCCGACCGGCACCGTGACACGGGTCATGATGATCTCGGAGTAGTGCTTGGTCTCGAGGGTCTGCATGAGGCCCGCCGCGAGGGTGAGCAGCGTCTTGCCCGTTCCCGCCTGGCCGAGCAGGGTCACGAAGTCGATTTCCGGATTCATGAGCAGATTGAACGCGAAGTTCTGCTCGCGGTTGCGCGCAGTGATACCCCAGACGTTGTTCTTGCCGTGCGTGTAGTCGCGCACGGTCTCGAGCACTGCGGTCGGGCCCGAGATTTCCTTGACCACGGCGAGCAGCGGCCGCCCGCCTTCCTGGTGGACGAATTCGTTCACCAGCAGTTCCTGGCAGAGCGGCCCGCGGATGCGATAGTAGGTGCGGCCGTCGCGTTTCCACGACTCGATGTCCCGGCCGTGCTGATCCCAGAAATCCGCCGGCAGCTCGCGAACGCCGGTGTAGAGCAGGTCGGTGTCCTCGAGCACCTTGTCATTGAAGTAGTCCTCCACTGTCAAACCCAGCGCCCGCGCCTTGATGCGCATGTTGATGTCTTTCGACACCAGGGTGACTTGGCGCCCGGGGTCGCGTTTTTGAAGGTAGATCACAACGCCGATGATGTGATTATCGGTCTTGCCGATCGGGAGATTGGCGGGAATGTGACCGTTGATCGCCTCGGTCTGCAGGAACAGGCGCCCCTTAGCGTTGTCCGCCTCGTGGCGACTGAGCGGGATCCCTTCCGCTATGGGCGTCTTGGCGTGGCTCACGATATCGTCCAGAAAGCGGCTCGCCTGGCGCGCGTTGCGGGCGATTTCGGAGATGCCGCTCTTGTTGTTGTCGAGTTCCTCGAGCGTCATGATCGGAAGGAAAACGTCGTGCTCCTCGAAGCGGAACAGGCTCGTCGGATCGTGCATCAGCACGTTGGTGTCCAGAACGAAGAGCTTCGCTGCGGACTGCCGGGAACCGGTGCGGGGGCGGCGGGAAGGCACGGATTTGCGCGATGCTTCGGCTGCGGGCGCGGAACCGACTTGCTGCTCAGACGGTTTTAACAAAATCGAGCACCTCCTGGGCGTGGCCGGGGACCTTGACTCCGCGCCATTCGCGCCGGAGGACGCGGTCGCGGTCGAGCACGAAGGTGCTGCGCTCGATTCCACGCATCTTCCTGCCGTACATGTTTTTCATCTTCATGACCCCGAACTGTCCGCAGACTTTCTCGGTCTCGTCTGAAAGGAGCTCGAAGGGAAGGCGCATCTTGGCCTTGAAGTTCTCGTGCGACCTGAGGCTGTCGCGTGAGACGCCGAGGACCGCGCATCCTGCCTTCTGGAATTGGGGGTAGAGATCGCGGAACTGTGCGCCTTCGTTGGTGCAGCCCGGGGTGTTGTCCTTCGGGTAGAAATAAAGGACGAGCAGCTTGGATTTGACCGCCGAGAGCCGGAACTCCTTGCCGCCGGTGGCGGGCAGCACGAAGTCGCTTACTGCTTTGTTGGCCATCCAGATTGCGTACCCTTATATGCGCCATTGTCGCCCGAATTCAGAAGCGAATGCAAGTTCCATATTTTCAGTAGCTTATGAAAGAAATGTCACAAGTTCCCTTAACAATTCCACAGGTGCTTCCTCCGGGATGTAATGGCCGCAGTCGAGGCTCCGTCCCTGGACGGTTTCGGCCCGCTCGGCCCAGTCGGCGAGGGGGGAGAAGCAGCGCGCGACCGTTCCGTGTTTGCCCCAGAGAACGAGCAGCGGCGCGACCACCTTGCGGCCGATGTCCGCTTCGTCGTGCACGAGGTCGATCGATTCGGCCGCGCGGTAGTCCTCGCAGCTCGCGTGAATCGTTGCCGGATCGCGAAAACATCGCCGGTACTCGGCAAGCGCCTCGGGCGCGAACGCCTTGAGGCCCGCGTGGCGGGTTCCCATGTGGCTCTCCAGGTAGAAAGCCGGGTCGGCGCCGATCAGGGTCTCCGGAATCGGCTCAGGCCGCAGCAGGAAGAACCAGTGGTAGTAGGCCTTGGCGAACTCGCGGGAGACTCGGGCGTACATCGTGCGCGTGGGCACGATGTCGAGTACGGCGAGCCTGGCCACCTGCGCGGGATGGTCCAGGGCCATTCGATGCGCCACGCGCCCTCCGCGGTCGTGGCCGACCACGAAGAACCTTTCATGACCCAGGGCTTGCATCGCCTCGACCTGGTCCCGGGCCATGGCGCGCTTGGAATAATTGGCGTGGTCGGGCAGACCGTGGGGCTTTTCGCTGTCTCCGTAACCGCGCAGGTCCGCGGCGACCACTGTGAATCGTTTCGCGAGCTCAGGCGCGACGCGGTGCCAGATCGCGTGGGTCTGCGGATAGCCGTGCAGCAGGAGCAGTGGCCGGCCCACGCCGCCTTGTACGAGATTGATCGCCGCGCCGCTCGTCCTGATGCGCCTGCGTTTGAAGCCGGGAAAGAGTTCGTCGTTCATGAAAGAAATTCCTTGCCCTGCAGCGCGAGCAATCCCGATCGTCCGGCGACGCTGCCGAACGCGATCTCGTTGCGCGGGAGGCTTCTCAAGTCGAGCGATTCGGCAAGGGCCCGCATCGATACCAGATCGTAGCCCTGGCTCTTCCACCCCGCGAGCATCGCTTCAAACGCCGGAGCGAGGTTTCCGCCTTCGAGCTCGGCGTGGAGCGTATACACATGTCCCGCGGCAGGGCGGTCCCGGGTGAGACCGAGCACGTGCTGTGCGACGTTCTTGGCGGTGAGCCCGTTGGTTCCGATCAGCTCGTCCACGGTCGGGAGCGTCGTGGGCAACTGCGGGCAGGCGCAGATCTCGGCGCGCCACACGGGGATGAAGGGGCAGCTCCCACGGGTGTCCGAGCAGTAATCGAAGCCGAGACGCTGCGTCAGGCGCAGCGCGTGCAAGTTCGTCTGCCAGCCGGCCGCGCCGTGCGCGCGCGCGGGCTCCCCGAAGATCTCCTCGAAGCGCTCGCGCGAGAGGAGCATCTGGCGCTCGGTCCACCGGGCGTCGGCCCCGCGCACACCGTCCTGCCATTTCACGTGGTCCCAGGCGTGAATTCCGACTTCGAAATCCGCGTCCCGTACTCTGCGCATCACGTCGGCGCAGCGGCGACCGATGTCGGGACCGGGCAGGAGCGTCCCGTAGAGCAGGGTCGCAAATCCGTAATGCGAAAGCACCGAGGTGCGCGATACCTTTCCAATGAAGCCGCGGCGGAAAGCGCGCTTGATTGCCCGCCCCGTGTGATCCGGACCGAGACTGAAGAGGAAAGTGGCGCCGGCGCCGTGCTTTTTCAGCAGCTCGACCAAGCGGGGGACCCCTCGCCGGGTGCCGCGGTAGGTATCGACATCGACTTTCAGAGCCAGCTTCATTCGACCAGCCGTCGCGCTTCGGCAACGTGCGTGCGGTAAGCGTCGAAGATTCGCTTCAGGGCCTCGCGCATGTTGACCCGCGGCCTCCAACTCAGATCATTCGTGGATTGGGAGATCTTGGGGACGCGGTTCTGCACGTCCTGATAGCCTTTGCCGTAGTACTGCGCTGCGGTCGTCTTGACGAGCCTCACCTTCCTTGCATTGGCGCGGTATTCGGGGTACTCGAGGGCGAGCTTCACCATCATTCCGGCCAGATCTCCGACCGAATAGTTGTTCTTCGGGTTGCCGATATTGTAGATTTTTCCACTCGCGATTCCCTTGCGGTTCTCTATGATTTTCATCAGCGCGTCGATGCCGTCGTCGATGTAGGTAAAGGCG
>VBDE01000033.1:9472-10127 GCA_005883665.1 Betaproteobacteria bacterium | reverse complement strand
GCGAGCTGCCTTCCTTGGAGGCGTTGAGATTGTCCAGTCCCGAACCGATCCAGTTGAACGGCCGAAACAGCGTGTAATCGAGCCCTTCCTTCGTGCCGTAGGCGTGAATGACGCGGTCCATCAGCTGCTTCGCGCAGGCGTAGATCCAGCGCGGCTTGCTGATCGGGCCGTACACGAGCGAGGAAGCCTCCGGGTCGAATTCGCGGTCGGTGCACATGCCGTAGACCTCGGAGGTCGATGGGAAGACCAGGCGCTTGCCGTGCCTGACGCACCCCCGCACGATCGGCAGATTCGCCTCGAAGTCGAGCTCGAAGACCTTGAGCGGTTCCTTGACGTAGATCGCAGGCGTCGCGATCGCGACGAGCGGCAGCACCGTGTCGCACTTCCGGACGTGGTACTCGATCCACTCGCGGTTGATGGTGATGTCGCCTTCGAAAAAGCGGAAGCGCTTGTGACCGAGCAGCTCGGTGATGCGGTCGGTCTGCATATCCATGCCGTAGACCTCCCAGTCGGTCGTGGCGAGGATGCGCTTGGACAGGTGGTGGCCGATGAAGCCGTTCACGCCGAGGATGAGGATTCTTTTCACCGTGACTCCCTAGTGCAGCGGGACCTTGCGATCGCCGATGCAATTGGCGAATTCTTGCGCGGAGAGCCG
>VBDE01000033.1:0-9441 GCA_005883665.1 Betaproteobacteria bacterium | reverse complement strand
CCGCCTTCCGCGTAGAGGAACGCCGCAGACCGCGCCGCGCCCTTGTTCGCGCCCCTTCGCGTCCGGAGCACCCGCAGCCGCGTCCCTTCCACTTCCGTGAAGGCGCCGGGATAGGGCGGCGCGACCGCGCGAACCAGATCGTGCACCCGTTTCGCAGACGCACTCCAGTTGATGCGCCCGTCTTCGGGCCGGCGGCCGCCGAAATAGCCGCCCTTGGAAAGATCCTGCGCGCGAAGGACCGCGCTGCCGTCGGCGAGTTTCGGCAGGCTGCGCCTGAGAACGCGCTCGGCCGCCTCCGTGACTCTTCCAAACACGTCCACGGCCAGGTCGTCGGGCAGGATGGCAACGGCTTCCTGGTCGACGATACGTCCCGCATCGGGCTTTTCCACCATCTCGTGCAGGGTCGCGCCGGTCTCGGTCTCTCCGTGGATGATCGCCCAGTTGACCGGCACCCGCCCGCGGTACTTCGGAAGGAGCGAGCCGTGCACGTTGAATGCACCCTTCCCGGGTATCGCCAGCAGCGGTGCGCCGAGCATCAGGCGGTAGTAGAACGAGAAAAGAAAATCCGGACTCAGGTCGCGGATTCTCTCGACGATTTCAGGAGTATTGGGGTCATCGGGCGTGATGGTGTCTATCGCCCGCGCGCGCGCGAGCGCCGCTACGCTCGCAAACCATATTCTCTCTTCGGGCCTGTCGCGGTGCGTGATTACGAGGGGCACTTCGATCTGCTCATCGAGGAGGACTCTGAGGCAGCGACAGCCGACGTCGTGATAGGCGAAGACAACCGCGCTCGTCACGCTTCGAACCGGTTACGATATTTGGCGCTGTTTCGGAACCGCCGAAACAGGGTCGTTGCGTTCCAGAACGGCCTGCACGAGGTAGCGCGGCCGCTGCCGCACCTGCTCGTAGATGCGACCCACGTATTCTCCCAGGAGGCCGATGCCGAACAAGGTGATGCCGATGAGGAAGAATGCGATGCCGAAAAGCGTGAACACGCCTTCCGCCTCGGGCCCGACCACTACGCGGCGGATGGCGAGGAAAATCACGAACGTCAGGGACAACAGGGCTATCGCAATTCCCGAAAGCGAGAACAACTGCAGGGGCATCGCGGAAAACCCGGTGACGAGGTCGAAGTTGAGCCGGACGAGACTGTAAAGCGAATATTTCGAGTCGCCGGCGGCGCGCTCCTCGTGCGCCACTTCGATCTCGGTCGGACGCTGCGCGAAGGTATAGGCCAATGCGGGGATGAAGGTGTTGACTTCGTGGCAGCGGTTGATCGCGGCGACGATGTCGTGGCTGTAGGCGCGCAGCATGCACCCCTGATCGGTCATGCGGATGCGGGTGATGCGCTCGCGGATGGCATTCATAATCCGCGACGCGCTGCGCCGGAACGCCGTGTCCTGTCGCGCGCGGCGCACCGAGCCGACGTAATCGTAGCCCTCGTCCATTTTGGCGAGGAGCTTCGCGATCTCCTCCGGAGGGTTCTGCAGATCTGCGTCGAGCGTGACCACGCGCTCGCCGCGAGTCGCTTCAAACCCCGCCATGATGGCGAGATGCTGGCCGAAGTTGCCGTTGAACAGGATTACGCGGGTCACATCGGAGCGAAGCTCGAACTGCCCGCGCAGCAGCGCCGCAGACCGGTCGACGCTTCCGTCGTTGACGAAAATGACCTCGTAGCTCTCCCCGAGCGCGTCCAGCGCCGGATACAGCCGCGCGAACAGTGCGGGCAGAACCGCTTCCTCGTTGTAGACGGGAATGACGACGGAGACCTTGGGCGCGGCCATGTCAGGCAGCCTTGCGGCGCATCACGCGCTTCATGCTTTCGCACACGCGATCGACGTCCGTCTCGCGCATCTCGGGAAAGAGCGGCAGCGTGACCGTCTCCCGCGCGATGCGCTCCGAGACCGGGAACATGCCCTCGCGGAATCCCTTGTTGCGGAAGAGCGTGGTGAGGTGGATCGCTTCGTAGGAAACACCGGTTCCGATGCCTTCCTTCTGCATCGCGTCCATGAACGCCTTGCGGGTGCTGCGCAGCGCCTGCAGCGGCAGCAACACCGTGAACATGTTCCAGCTGTGTCCGGGGTTGTCGCGCGGCGGCAGGCGCTCGGGCGTGAGGAGGTCGTCGCTCGCGAGGCACTCGAAGTAGCGATGCGCGAGCCGCGAGCGGGCGCGGCACCATTCGTCCAGGTGCGCGAGCTGCGCGAGGCCCAGTCGCGCCGAAACGTCGGAGAAATTGTACTTGACCCCGGCGCGCCCCACGTCGCGCGTTCCGTCGGGCAGGCGCTTGATGCCGTGGAAGCGCAGCTCGTCCACGATCGCCGCCTCGCGCTCGTCGTTGAGCGCCAGCGCTCCGCCCTCGATGGTGGTCATGTTCTTGTTGGGATGGAAGCTGAACGAGACGATGTCGCCCGTCGCTCCCACCGGGCCGCGTGAAGTGCGCGATCCGACCGCGAGCGCCGCGTCCTCGAGTATGCGCACCTTGTGACGCTTGGCGAACGCGTCGAGCACTTCGGGATCGAGCGGCGCGTTGTAATGCGTCGGAAACAGCAGGCGCGTCTTCGGCGTGACCGCGGCCTGCGCCTGCGCAAGATCGATGTTGCGGGAGCCGAGGTTCACGTCGACGAAGACCGCAGTCGCGCCGGCGCGCTCGACCACGTTGCCGGTCGCGAAGAAGCTCTGCGCGGGGATGATGACCTCGTCGCCCGGCTCGATGCCGAGCAGCTCGAGGGCCACCTGCATCGCCGCCGTCGCGGAAGTGAGCGCGCGGACCGGCCGCCCGCCGAAGCGCTCCGACAGCGCCTTTTCGAACGCGGCGACACGGGGCCCGGTGGCGATCCAGCGGCTGCGCAGCGTGTCGGAAACGGCCGCGATCATGGCCTCGTCGATGGTCGGCCGCGCGAAGGGAAGGAAGTTCACTAGGAGCGTGCGACGAGAAACACGCCCGCGACGATGAAGGCGATGCCGATCAGCTTTTGCGCGGTGAGGGATTCGCCGAACAGGTACCAGGCTGCGACCGCGTTCAGGACGTATCCGATCGAAAGCATCGGATAAGCGATCGAAACATCGACCCGCGACAGGCCCAGGACCCAGACGACGAGGCTCACGGCATAGCAGGCGAGTCCGCCCGCAATATGCGGCTCGAATGCGAGCTTCATGCCCACGGGGAGGACGTTATGCGCGCTGAACTCGAAATGGCCCACAGCGTTGGTGCCGGCTTTGAGAAGCAGCTGCGCCGAAGCGTTGAGCAACACTCCGGTAAGGATCAGAGCGAGGCTTACTGCGTTCACGGCTTTCTCACGATCACTCGACGCGGGTCGCGGGCGACGATCCGCATGGGAACCGGATGCGCCTTGAGGAACCCGTCGAGGTCGTTCACGTTGAACATTGCGAATGCTTCCCGGTCGGCTTGCCAGGCGCGCACGAAAGCCGCCGCGTCCGGCAGGAATTTCTGTGGCTCCCAGGCGATCGACTGGGCAAGCTCGTCCTTGTAGCCGACCATGGTTACGGTTCGATTCAGGTAGAACGGCAGGGTGTGATCGAAGGTGTCCACGACGTAAAAGGGAATGTCCGGTTTCACATCGCCCCGGATTTTCTGGACGACATGATACGCGGAAAAAGCCGGAGCAAGCGTCTCGTGTCCTGACAATACGATTTGCACCCAGGCGAGGCCGCCGAGGCCGAGAGTCAATGCGGCGGTGGCGCGCCGGCCGCATAGCGATGCGGAAGCGATTCCCGCTGCGGCCAGCACGATGCCGCCGACGGTGAGCCAGGGCAGGTAGCCCGCAACCAGCTCGGGCGGGAGATCCGTTTCAAGGAGAACCAGAGCTTTCGGGAGATTGACCGAAGCCCAAAGCGACGCGGCAGCGAGCGCGATCCCGAACAAGGCGGCGACCACGCCCTGCGCCAGCGCGAAGCGCGGGCTCGCGGAGGCGAGATGGATCCCGATCAACAGGGCCAACGCCGGAAATATCGGCAGGATGTACGAGCCGAGCTTGGAGTCCGACGCGGAAAAGAACGCGAAAACCACCACGCACCACAGAAGCAGGAAACGCCGCGGCTGGAAACGGGTTTCCGGAACGCGCGTCCATGAGCGCCCGAGGGCGGGGAAGACGTCTACGATCCAGGGGAGGACCCCGGCAAGCAGCACTGGCACGAAATACCACACGGACTGATAGCGTCCGTGCTCCCGGGTGGTGAAGCGCTCGAAGTGCTCGTGGATGAAGAAGAAACGCGAGAATTCCGGGTTGGCGAGCGAAACCGCGATGAACCACGGCGCCGCGATCGCGAGGAAGAGCAGCCCGCCGCCCAGCGCGTGCAGGCGACCGAGAAGTTTCCAGTCACGCTCGATCAGAACGTATAGCGCCACCGCGCCCGCGGGCAGAACGATACCGACCAGCCCCTTGCTGAGAACCGCGAGCGCCGCGGCGGCCCATGCGAGCAGCATCCAGCGGCGGCGCTCCGCATCGCCCGCCGGGTCGCTTTGGGCGACGGCGAAGGCGAAGACCGATGCGGACATGAAGACGGAAAGGGCCATATCGAGGGTCAGGAAGTGTCCGACGGACGCGTAAATCGCGCTGCTCGCCGCGACTGCGGCCGCATACAGGCCCACTGGCGGGCCGAACAAACGGTTTCCGGCCCAGAACACGAGGAGCACGCCAAGGAAGCCCGTGACTCCCGGCCAAAGGCGCGCCGCCCACTCGTTCTGCCCGAACGCGGTGAGCGCGGCCGCGGTGATCCAATACTGCAGGGCCGGCTTCTCGAAGTACTTGTAGCCGTTCAGGCGCGGCGTGAGCCAGTCACCGCTCACGACCATCTCGCGCGGAATCTCCGCGTAGCGGCCTTCGTCGGGCTTGATCAGGTGCCGATAACCGAGATTGCAGAACCAGCCGGCCGCAAAGACGGCAAGCAGGATCCACAGCCCGCGCCTGGAAATCGTCGAATTCACCCGATCAGCAGAGCCGCGGCGACCCTGCGCTCTTCAGCGAGGAGAACGTTGTAGGTACGGCAAGCGGCCTGTACGTCCATGTGATCTCGGGACGCGGAAAGCGCAGCTGCGCCCCGGTTCCGAGCAGGATGATTTCCCGGTCCAGGCCGGCAAGCGCCGCCAGGTGCTCGGGCGCGAGCTCATCGAATCGGTTCGGCGGCCAGTCGGTGAGGATGCGATCGGGCAGCACCACCAGGCTGCGCTCGAACCTCTGCCGGTTGACCATCACGTAGCCCTCGCCGTAGCCGGTGATGGCGTTCTTGGCGGTCGCGGGATCGAGATGCAGTTTCAAGTTTGCCGGTGCTGTAAGTGTCCGGTAACATTATAACTTTTTGCGGTGCAGCGCGGCTCACAAGGCCCGCGCACCCTCGGAAAATCCCGCGCCCCATGAGAAAGTTTGCCCGAATCGAGCGTCTTCCTCCCTACGTCTTCAACATCACCAACGAGTTGAAGATGGCCGCGCGCCGCGCGGGCGAAGACGTGATCGACCTCAGCATGGGCAACCCGGACGGCCCCACGCCCAAGCACATCGTGGCGAAGCTCCTCGAGGCTGCGCAACGCCCTGACACGCACGGCTACTCGGTCTCGAAGGGAATTCCGCGCCTGCGCCGCGCGATCTGCGGCTGGTACCAGCGCCGCTACGGCGTCGCATTCGATCCGGACTCGGAAGCGATCGTCACCATCGGATCAAAGGAGGGCCTCGCGCACCTGATGCTCGCCACGCTCGACCGCGGCGACACGGTGCTCGTTCCCAACCCGAGCTACCCGATCCACATCTACGGCGCGATCATCGCCGGCGCCGATATCCGCTCGGTGCGCATGACGGCGGAGGTGGATTTCTTCGACGAGCTCGAGCGTGCGATCCGCGAGCTGATTCCCAAGCCGAGGATGCTGGTGATCGGCTTTCCGTCGAACCCGACCGCGAGATGCGTGGAGCTGGATTTCTTCGAGCGCGTGATTGCGCTCGCCAAGGCCCACGACATCCTCGTCGTCCACGACCTCGCCTACGCCGACATCACCTTCGACGGCTGGAAGGCGCCTTCGATCATGCAGGTCGCCGGCGCGCGCGACATCGCGGTGGAATTCTTCACCATGTCGAAGAGCTACAACATGGCGGGCTGGCGCATCGGCTTCATGGTCGGCAACAAGGACCTCGTCAACGCCCTCGCGCGCATCAAGAGCTATCACGATTACGGCACCTTCACGCCGATCCAGGTGGCCTCGATCGTGGCGCTGGAGGGCCCGCAGGACTGCGTCGAGGAGCACCGCATGAAGTACCAGAAGCGCCGCGACGTCATGGTGCGCGGCCTGCACGAGGCCGGCTGGATCGTCGAGAAGCCTAGAGCCTCGATGTATCTCTGGGCGAAGATCCCCGAAGCCTATGCGAAGCTCGGTTCGCTTGAATTCGCCAAAAGGATATTGAAGGACGCGAAAGTCGCGGTGTCGCCGGGGGTCGGCTTCGGCGATTACGGCGATGATCACGTGCGCATCGCGCTCATAGAGAACGAAGCCCGGTCCCGCCAAGCGATCCGCGGCATCAGGGAAATGTTCCGCAACGACGGGCTGCTCAGGTCATGAACATCGTCCAGATCACCGATGACGCAGGCAGGGTCGTCGAGCACGGATGGTTGAAGCGGGCGGAAGGGGTGCATCGCCAGCTTCGGACCGCGCTGCCCGCAGACTACGAGGGCAAAATGAAGCGCGTTTTCGCCGGCGGCGCGCGCATGTGCGTCGCGACGGAAGGGAATGCCGTGCGGGGCGTCGCCGTATACCGCATCAGCGAGAACACCTTCGAGGGACTTCACCTGTATGTCGATGACCTCGTGACCGACGAGAAACTGCGCTCCAAGGGTGTCGGCCACGCGCTGATGGAGCATCTGCGGGACCTCGCGCGGGCGGCGGACTGCGAGGCCTGTACGCTCGATTCAGGCACGCAGCGGGCGCAGGCGCACAAGTTTTATTTTCGCGAAGGCATGGTGGTCACCTCGTTTCACTTCAGGAAGCCGCTCATATGAAGCCGATCAACGTGGGCTTGCTCGGCATCGGCACAGTGGGCGGCGGCGCCTGGGCGGTGCTCGCGCGCAACCGCGAGGAGATCTCGCGCCGCGCCGGCCGCGACATCCGCATCAGCGTCGTCGCCGACAAGGAAACGGCGAAGGCGAAGAAGCTGACCGGCGGCAAGGCGCGCGTCACGGCGGACGCGTTCGAGGCGGTGCGCGATCCCGACATCGACATCGTGATCGAGCTGATAGGCGGCACCACCACCGCGAGGGAGCTCGTCCTCGCCGCGGTCGAGAGCGGCAAGCACGTGGTCACCGCGAACAAGGCGCTGTTAGCCATCCACGGCAACGAGATCTTCGCCGCCGCGCAGAAGCGGGGCGTGATGGTCGCCTTCGAGGGCGCCGTCGCCGGCGGCATTCCCATCATCAAGGCGCTGCGGGAGGGCTTGAGCGCAAACCGAATCGAGTGGATCGCCGGGATCATCAACGGCACCTCGAACTTCATCCTCTCGGAGATGCGCGACAAGGGCCTTTCCTTCGCGACGGCGCTCGGGGAGGCGCAAAAACGCGGCTATGCCGAGGCCGATCCGACCTTCGACGTCGAAGGCGTGGACGCCGGGCACAAGCTCACCATCATGGCCGCGATCGCCTTCGGCATCCCGATGCAGTTCGACAAGTGCTACAAGGAGGGCATCGCCAGGCTCACCGAAGGAGACATCCGCTACGCCGAGCAGCTCGGCTACCGAATCAAGCTGCTCGGGATCACCAAGCACACCGCGCAGGGCATCGAGCTGCGCGTGCACCCGACGCTGATCCCGGCGAAACGCCTGATCGCCAACGTCGAGGGCGTCATGAATGCCGTGCTGGTCAAAGGCGACGCGGTGGGCCCGACGATGTACTACGGCGCGGGCGCCGGCGCCGAGCCCACCGGGAGCGCGGTGGTGGCCGACCTCGTGGACGTCACGCGCCTGCACACCGCCGACCCGGAGCAGCGCGTGCCGCATCTCGCTTTCCAGCCCGACCGCATGTCCAACCTCAAGGTCCTGCCCATGGAAGAGGTCGTGACCGCATATTACCTGCGCATGCAGGTCGAGGACCGGCCGGGCGTGCTCGCGGACATCTCGCGCATCCTCGCCGACGCCTCGATTTCCATCAACGCCATGGTGCAGCGCGAGCCGGCCAAGGGCGAAAAGCAGGTCGACATCATCATGCTCACCCACCAGACGCGCGAGAAGAGCATCAACACCGCGATCGGCAAGATCGAGAAGCTGCCGGTGGTGACGGGCAAGGTGACGAGGATTCGACTGGAGGAGCTGCAGTGATCGGGGTGGAGACACTGCTGAACCCCGATTCCTGATTCCCATGCTTTACGTCAGTAGTCGCGGCAGGGCGAAGCCGCAGCCGTTCACCGAGATCCTGCTGGAAGGCCTCGCGCCGGACGGCGGCTTGTTTCTGCCGGAGGAATTTCCGAAATTCAATCTCGCCGATCTTTCCGCGATGAGCCGCATGAGCTACGCGGAGCTCGCGTTCGCGATCTTGTCGAAGTTCGCCGACGATATTCTCACAGGAGACCTGAAAGGGCTGGTGGACAAGACCTACACGAAGGAAATCTTCGGCAGCGAGGACGTTACGCCGGTGAAAAAGCTGGAGCAGGGCCTGTATCTCCTCGGCCTCTCCAACGGACCGTCGCTCGCCTTCAAGGACGTCGCGCTGCAGCTCCTCGGGAACCTCTTCGAGTACGTGCTGGAGAAGCACGGCAGGCGGCTCAACGTGGTCGGCGCGACTTCCGGCGACACCGGGTCTTCCGCCGAGTACGCGCTGCGCGGCAAGAAGAACATCAAGGTTTTCATGCTATCGCCGCAGGGGCGCATGACCGCGTTCCAGGCGGCGCAGATGTACTCGCTGCAGGACGCCAACATCTTCAACATCGCCGTGCGCGGCGTCTTCGATGACTGCCAGGACATCGTCAAGGCGATCTCGGGCGATTTTGCGTTCAAGGCGAGACACCGCATCGGCGTGGTCAACTCGATCAACTGGGCGCGCGTCGCGGCGCAGATCGTGTATTACTTCAAGGCGTATTTCGCCGTAGGCGGGGAAGCGTCCTTCGCCGTGCCTTCGGGGAACTTCGGCAACGTCTACGCCGGGCACGTCGCAAGGGAGATGGGCCTGCCGATCAGGAAACTCATCGTCGCGACCAACGAGAACGACGTGCTTGACGAGTTCTTCCGCACCGGGCGCTATCGCGTGCGCAAGGCGGCCGAGGTGAAGGCCACCAGCAGTCCCTCGATGGACATCTCGAAGTCGTCGAACTTCGAACGCTACGCCTTCGATCTCGTCGGGCGCGACGGCGTGAAGCTGCGCGCGCTTTGGGAGGAGTTCGATCGTGATGGAATGCTTGATCTCTCCGGAACGGAATATTTCCGGCGGGTCGCGGACACAGGATTTGTCTCGGGATCG
>VBDE01000032.1 GCA_005883665.1 Betaproteobacteria bacterium | reverse complement strand
GGTGATTCCCGGGTGAACGTCTATGTTGAGCTTGGCATCGCGCGCGAGGGCGAACAGGAGCTCCTGCGCCCTGACCCCGTTGACCACCACGCTGTAGGTCTCGGGCCGCTGCGTGGGCTTGGGTTTGGGCAGGATCGTCGAAATCTGTATGGGAGCGGGCACCGTTCCGGAAGGCGCCGCCTCCTCGGCCCGGAGGTGCGTGCCCGATGGCTGAATCGGCGCGTGGGCGCACGCCCCGAGCGCGAACAAAACACCCGCCAGCCAAATGCGTCGCAAGGTGGCCTCCGACTCCCGCTCCAAACCCGCCCGCCGGGTAGAATTTCCCGGACCAGTATAACAGTACCACGTAACAAACTGATTTAACAAATCAAAAGAACTACGATGCCGCCTATTTCACGGGCTGATCCGGGCCCGGCTGTTACTGGCGATTCTGGCTGCGCATTCTCTCCACGCTCCGAGAGTACGGATGGTACGCGGAAATCACCGGTGGCAGTCCTCTTATGGCGGCCAGCGCTTGATCCGGGCCCGCGTAGGATCCGTAGGCGACACGGTAATGCTGCTGGCCGTCGATCTTCACGCTGTAGACGAAAAGGTCGTCGACCGGCAGGATCCTGGATATTCGAAGCAAGAAGTCTTCCAGTTGCGCTAGTTCCTTCGAATTGACGATAGCCAATTGGATCGAGTAGCGGTCCCCGGGCGCGCTCTTGAGCCACGCCTGGGTTGAGGTAAAGCGCCTCCGGGCGAGCTCACCCCGCCCGGGAGGCAGCGGCTGCGCGGGTGTCGAGCTTTCCGCGCTGCGTTTGAGCGCCGACGCGTCCGCGCTCGCGGACAGGGACAATCCCGAAACGAGGGGCATCGCCGCTTTCGCGGGTTGGGCAGGTGTTTGCGCCGCGGTGCTCGGTGCTGCACTTGGCGGGCCGGACGCCATGTCGGGCCGGGCGGCGGGGAGGAGCATGTGGGTTCCCCATCCGAGCGCAAGGCCGGCGGCGAGCGCAATCGCGCCGATCCAGATCCTTTGCGGGCTGGTCCGCGCCCGATAGAACTCGGTGTCGCGCACGGCCCTTCTGGCTTCAGCCTGGGTGACGGCATGGGTACCGGCCGCGTACGCCGCAAGCAGGGCCTTGTCCGAGAGAATGTTGACGCGGCGCGTGAGTCCCTGCGAGGCGCTTGCAATGAGCTTGATCGCTCTCGGATTGAAAACCCTGGGACCACGGTAGCCCGCGGCGCGCATGCGAAAGTCGATGTAGTTCTCGATGTCGCTGCGCACCAAGGGTTCCAAGTGAAAGCTTTGCGTGATGCGCTCCCTCAGCTGCCGCATGCCGGCCGTGTCGAGGTGTTCGTCGAGCTCAGACTGCCCGAACAGCACGATCTGCAGCAGCTTGTGGCGGTTCGATTCGAGATTCGACAACAGCCGGATCTCCTCGAGCGTTTCGTCGGGCATCGCGTGGGCTTCGTCGATCAGCACCACCACCCGGCGGCCCTCGCCGAAGAGCCGGATGAGATGCTCCTGGAGTGCCCGAAGAATGCGCGTCGTTTGTCCTTTTTCCAGTTGGAGCTTCAGCTCGTCGCCGATTGCGAACAGGATTTCGTCGCGCGACAGCGACGGATTGGCGAGATAGATGGTTTCGACCGTCGCAGGCAGCCGCTCCATCAGTACGCGGCACAGCATCGTCTTGCCGCTGCCGACCTCGCCGGAGACCTTGACGATGCCCTCGTCATGGGTAATGGCGTAGAGCAGGGCTTCGAGGGTCGCCCCGCGGTTGGCGCCCTGAAAGAAGAAATCGGTGTCGGGGGTGATGCGGAAGGGCGGCTCTTTCAACCCGAAATGGTCTAGATACATCGCTCCCCCTCGGAAGCGGGCCGCTGGCCCTATTGCTGCTTTTGCGCCGATTCCATGCGGGAGTACAAGGTCGTTCGATTAATGCCGAGCATCTTGGCCGCCTGACTGACGTTGCCTCGCGTGAGCTTCATCGCGGCCTCGATGTACCCCTGTTCCCACGCCTTGAGCATCTGGTCGAGATTGAAGCTGCGCTCGCGCTGCAGATGGCGCTGCGCCTGCTCGATGAGCGTTCCCGGATCCGACGGCAATCCCGGTGCGCCGTCGGCCTGCGCTTCCAAATCGAATTCGGGCTCGAGTTCCGCAAGGGACAGCTTCTGCCCGGCGTACTTGGTGGTCAGCCGGATGACGACGTTGCGCAGCTCGCGCACGTTGCCCGGAAAGTGATAGTCGCGCCAGGCCTTTTGCGCTGAATCGTCCAGGGCGAACGGCGCGAGCTTCGCTTGCTCCGCGTAGAACTTGCGATAGTGCTCGAGCAGCAACGTGCGATCGTCGTCCATCTCGCGCAGCGACGGCACCTCGATCGTGAACACCGACAGCCGGTGATACAGGTCGGCGCGGAAGTTCCCTTTCCTGACTTCCTGGCGCAGGTCGCGATTGGTGGCGGCGATAACCCGGGAACGCGAAAAACGCTGCTGGGTCTCGCCGACACGCTGGAACTCGCCGTTCTCGAGCACGCGCAGAAGCTTGGCTTGCAGCTCCAGGGGCAACTCGCCGATCTCGTCCAGAAACAGCGTCCCGTCGCTCGCATCTTCGAAATAGCCTGATTTGTTCTGCGTCGCGCCGGTGAACGCGCCCTTGGTGTAGCCGAAAAGCGTGGGCTCGACCAGGGTCGGCGCGATCGCCGCGCAGTTCAGAGCAAACCACGGCTTCACGCGCCTCCACGAAAGGCGATGGAGAAGGTTCGCCACCACTTCCTTGCCGGTCCCGGATTCGCCTTCGATGAGCGCCGGAAAGGGCGAGTCGGCGTATTGGCTGATCTGGCTCTTCAGCTTCTGCAGCGCGGGGCTCTTGCCGACCAGGGGGTCGGTCTCGGCGATTCCTTCTCCCGAAATTTCGGCCGCGCGAAACTGGAGGGCGTGCAGCAGGATCTTCTTGAGATTCTCCGGATCGCTGGGCTTGGCGACGAACTCCGCCGCGCCGAGGGTGCGCGCGTGCCGCGCGTTGGCAGCGTCGTTCTGGCCCGAGAGCACCAGGATCTTCATGGTCGGGGAATGCGCGAGCAGGTCGCTGATCAGCTGGAAGCCCTCGTCGGGCCGGTGGGGCATGGGGGGCAGGCCGAGATCGACCAGCGCGAGCTGCGGGGCCTCGTCGAGCTGCCTCAGCAGACTCACGGCATGGTGGCGCGAATCGCTCACCATGACCTCGAAATCCTTTCCGAGCGCGTACGAGAGGGTCTCGGTGATGAGTGGATCGTCGTCGACGATCAAGAGGCTGGGACGGAGATCGTCAGGCATGGGCTTCGATGCATTTCAGGAAGGCGCGCTCCAGCGACGTTTCCCCGTAGCGCTCGCGCAGTCCGCCGGGCGAGCCCGCGTAGGCCATCGTTCCCGCGTGGAGAACCGTGACGCGGTCGCAGACCTCCTCGACGTCGGCGAGCGAATGGGAGGTGAAAAGGAGGGTTCGCCCCTCGGACTTGAGGTTCAGGAGCAGGTCCCTGGCGCGGTCGCGTGCCTGGGGGTCCAGGCCGCTCATAGGCTCGTCGAGAACGTACAGATCGCGTTGCGAAAGAAAGCAGGCCGCAAGCCCCAGTTTCTGGGTCATGCCCTTCGAATAGGCGCGGACCGGCTTGTCGAGCGCAGCGACCTCCAGATCGAGCGCAGCGAACATTGCGCGAACGCGCTCCTCCTCGTATCGGCATTCGAACAGTCGCAGCATCATCGCTATGAACTCGCGACCGGTGAGAAAGTATGGGGCGGTAAATCGCTCGGGCAGGAACGCAAGACGCGCGCGGGCCCGCGGACGGCGGTGCGTGGTGCCGTGGATCTCGATCGCACCCGAATCGAGGTCGCAGAAGTCGAGCAGGCACTTGATCAAGGTGGTCTTGCCGGCGCCGTTCACACCGGCCAGGCCCACGCACTCGCCCGAATGAACGTCGAGATCGATTCCGCGCAGCACTTCGGCGCGACCAAAGCTCTTGCTCACTCCGAGGAATCGAACCGACGGCTCGGGCATAAGGCAGCCCTTCGTGGGGAGGCGTCGATGATAGCGCAAAGACGGCGCTCTTTCACGGCGAAACTCCGATTGCCGCGCGATCGCTCGAGTGCGGCCCAGGTATGTCGTGGCGCGCCTTTCTGGGCTAGAATTCGCCCTTCGCGTAATTCCGAGCAGGACATCGTGGCGACAAGCAATCTGGTCGAGGTCCAGAACGTCACGTTCGGCTACGACGAGCGCCAGGTTTTGAAAGACATCAACCTCGTCGTTCCCCAAGGCAAGGTGGTCGCCATCATGGGTTTGTCCGGGTGCGGGAAAACAACGCTCCTTCGTGTGATCGGCGGAGCGCTTTTGCCCGACCGCGGTGAAGTTCGCGTCGCCGGCCGCGTGGTCAACAAACTCAGCGATTCGGAGCTTTTCGCTCTGCGGCGCAGAATGGGCATGCTGTTCCAGTTCGGCGCCCTTTTCACCGATATGTCCTCGTTCGAAAACGTGGCGTTCCAGATGCGCGAGCACACGAATCTGCCTGAGTCGATCATTCGCGACCTCGCGCTCATGAAGCTGCAGGCGGTGGGCTTGCGTGGTGCCGCGGATCTCATGCCCTCGGAGCTCTCCGGCGGCATGGCGCGTCGCGTGGCGCTCGCGCGCTCGATTGCGCTCGACCCGATGCTCATGATGTACGACGAACCCTTCACGGGGCTCGACCCGATTTCGCTCGGCGTCATCGGCCAGTTGATCCGGCGGCTTAACGACTCGCTCGGTGCGACTTCGATCGTCGTAACCCACGACGTGGCCGAGGCGCTCGAACTGGTCGACTACGTCTACTACATGTCCGCGGGAAAGGTCGAATTTCAAGGCACTCCCGATCAGGTGCGTGCGGCGGGACTTTCGTCGCTTCGCCAGTTCGTCTACGGCGAACCCGATGGGCCGGTCCCGTTCCATTATCCGGCGCCGGACTATCGGCAGGACCTGTTCGCGCAATGACAGGTCGCCTCGCAGAGCTCGTGCGCGCGCTCGGCGCGCGCATCGTAGACAACTGGATCTGGCGTCTGGGGTTCGCGTGCCGCTTCCTGTGGTTCACGCTCAAGGAGTCGGGGCCGAGCTTTCGGCGCTTCCATCTTACGATTCGCGAAATTTATTTCACGGGTGTGCTGTCGCTCATCATTATTCTCGTGTCGGGGCTGTTCGTCGGGATGGTCCTCGGTCTGCAGGGTTACGACACGCTGGTGCGGTATGGCTCCTCCGAGGCGCTCGGGGTGCTCGTCAGCCTTTCTCTGGTTCGCGAGCTCGGCCCCGTCGTCGCGGGACTGCTCTTTGCCAGCCGCGCGGGGAGCGCGATCACTGCGGAGATCGGACTGATGAAGGCGACCGAGCAGCTCTCCGCAATGGAGATGATGGCAGTCGACCCCATCGCCCGCGTGGTCGCGCCCCGCTTTTGGGCCGGGGTGATCTCCATGCCCCTGCTCGCGGCGCTCTTTTCCGCGATGGGGGTGTTCGGCGGCTACCTCGTCGGCGTGCGGCTGATCGGCGTCGACGAGGGCTCGTTCTGGTCGCAGATGCAAGCGGCGGTGGATTTTCGCGAAGACGTTTTGAACGGCGTGATCAAGAGCCTGGTTTTCGGCATCGCAGTGACGTGGATCGCGGTCTACGAAGGCTACGACGCGCCGCCGACTGCCGAAGGCGTGTCGGGTGCCACCACGCGCACGGTGGTCACTTCGTCGCTCGTGCTGACGGCACTGATGTTCAGAGGACGCTAAGACATGATGACGCGCAAAGAGTTGGACTTATGGGTGGGGATTTTTGCGGTGATCGGCATCGGTGCGCTGCTGTTCCTGTCGCTGAAGGTGGCGAACCTCGCTTCTTTTTCGGCAGCGGATTCGTATCAGGTCAACGCCAAGTTCGAAAACATCGGCGGCCTGAAGGTCCGCGCACCGGTGAAAAGCGCGGGTGTCGTCGTCGGCCGGGTCAGCGACATCCGCTTCGACAACGAGAGCTTCGAGGCGGTGGTCTCCATGAACATCGACATCCGCTATCAGTTTCCGAAAGACAGTTCGGCCAAGATTCTGACTTCGGGCCTGCTCGGCGAGCAGTACATCGGTCTTTCACCCGGCGGCGATTCGGTCAACCTGAAAAACGGTGAAACGTTAAAACTCACCCAGTCCGCGGTGGTGCTCGAAAATCTCATCGGTCAGTTCCTGTACAATAAAGCTGCCGAAGGGGACGGCAAAAAGTAAGCAAGGATTGAAAGCCGAGCGCGTGGCAAGGGCCAAGAGGCTGTGCGCGGCGCTGCTCCTCGCCGGAACGCTGGCGGGCTGTGCTACTTCGGGGGGCAATCCGGCGGACCCTCTCGAGCCCCTCAATCGCGCGGTGTTCCGTTTCAACGATGCGGTGGACGGGGCCGTGATCAAGCCGGTAGCCAAGGGTTACCGCAGCGTCGTGCCGGGAATCTTGCGTACCGGCATTTCCAATTTTTTTTCCAATCTCGAGGACGTCTGGATTTCGGTGAACGATGTGCTGCAGGGCAAGTTCCAGCGGGGGTTCGAGGATTTCACTCGGGTCCTTTTCAATTCGACGTTCGGGATCGCCGGCGTTTTCGACTTCGCGTCCGACCTCGGATTGCAGAAGCACAACGAGGATTTCGGGCAGACATTGGGCTGGTGGGGCGTCGGCAGCGGCGCGTACCTGGTTCTGCCGATCCTGGGTCCCTCGACGGTTCGCGACGGTTTCGGCTTGGTGCTCGATACGCAGGCCGACCTCGTTTTCCGGATCGACGGGGTTCCGGTGCACAACACGCTCTATGCGACGCGCGGGATCAGCAATCGTGCCAACCTCCTCGACGCCTCGAGCGTTATTGAACAGGCAGCGCTCGACAAATACACCTTCGTGCGCGAAGCCTGGCTGCAGCGCCGACGCAACCTTGTCCACGACGGAGATCCGCCGCGGGAGCGCGAGGAGCCCGATGATGAACCCACCAAGTGACTAAAATCCTATGGCCATGAAAATCCCTTTCTACGCGCTCTTTGCGCTGCTGATCCCCCTCGCCCACGCTCAGCAGCCTGTTGCGCCCGACGTCTTGGTGAAATCGATCACCGAGGAGGTCGTCGCCATCCTGAAGCAGGACAAGGACATTCAGGCAGGCGACACGAAAAAGGCCGCAGATCTGATCGAGACCAAGATCGTCCCGCATTTCAACTTCAACCGCATGACCCGGATCGCCATGGGGCGCAACTGGCGGCTCGCCTCGCCCGAGCAGCAAAAGGTGCTCGCCGAAGAATTCAAGACGTTGCTGGTTCGGACTTATTCGACGGCGCTCTCCAACTACCGCGACCAGCAGATCGATTACAAGCCCCTGCGCGCCAAGCCCGAAGATACCGAGGTCAGCGTGAGATCAGAGGTCAAACAATCGGGCTCGTCCCAGCCGGTCGCCATCGACTACGAGATGGAAAAGACTCCCAACGGGTGGAAGGTCTACGACGTCAAGGTCGGCGGGGTGAGCTTGGTTACGACCTACCGCGACACGTTCGCCAGCGAAATTCGCGAGCGCGGCGTGGACGGTCTGATCAAATCGCTCGCCGCGAAGAACCGCCAGCCCGAGCGCTCGAAAGGAGGCAAGGCGTGATCCGTCGAGAGGGCGACTCGCTCATCCTCGAAGGCCCGGTGACCTTGGATACCGTACCGGGGCTTATCGGAGCGGCGCAGGAACATCTGCGGCAGGGCGCGCGCGTGGTCGATTTCCGCAATGTGACCGAAGTCGATTCCGCCGCGGTAGCCCTCGCCCTGGAGTGGCTGCGTCGGGCCGCAGAAAGCAAGACCGGGCTGCGCCTCGCCAACTTACCCGCTGCGATGCAGAACCTCGCCAAGCTCTACGGAGTCTCCGAGCTGCTTCAGTCGGCTTCGAGCTGATCTTTCGCGTGGGCGACCGGAGCATGGTGACGCCCGAGCAGGTTCAGAGCTACATCGAAAAAGGGCTGCGGTGCAACGCGGTGCGCGTCGTGGGCGACGGAGAGCATTTCGAGGCGCTCATCGTGAGCGAAGCGTTCCGCGGCAAGAGCCGGGTCCAGCGCCATCAGCTCGTTTATGCGGCGCTCGGGGAGCGCCTGCGCGGGGAGATTCATGCGCTGTCGATGCGCACGCTTACCCCCGAGGAAGCGGCGAATGGATAAGCTCATCATCCAGGGAGGCGTGCCGCTCTCGGGCGAGGTCCGCGTTTCGGGCGCGAAAAATGCGGCGCTCCCGCTCATGTGCGCGGGGTTGCTCACGAGCGAGCAGCTCACGCTCTCCAACGTGCCGCACCTGAGAGACGTGAGCACCATGCTCCGGCTGCTCTCGCAGATGGGCGTGGAAGTGTCCCTCGATGACCGCCTGGGCCTGTCCCTGAGGGCTGAGCGTCTTTCCGATCCGCTCGCTCCTTACGACCTGGTGAAGACCATGCGCGCTTCGATTCTGGTTCTCGGGCCGCTGCTGGCGCGCTGCGGCGAGGCTCGAGTGTCGCTCCCCGGGGGTTGCGCCATCGGGACGCGACCGGTGGACTTGCACGTCAAGGGGCTAGCGGCACTCGGAGCCGCGATCTCGGTCGAGCAGGGTTACATCTCGGCGAAGGCAAAGCGCCTGAAAGGGGCTCGCATCCTGATGGATCTGGTGACCGTCACGGGCACCGAGAACCTCATGATGGCGGCTTGTCTTGCCGAGGGCACGACCACGCTCGAGAATGCCGCGCGCGAGCCCGAAGTGGTGGACCTTGCCCAATGCCTCTCGGCGATGGGCGCGCGGATCAAAGGTGCGGGAACCGACGTGATCATGATCGAAGGCGTGGTCCGGCTGCACGGGGCCCAGCACCGCATCATGGCCGATCGCATCGAAACCGGAACCTTCCTCGCGGCGGCCGCAGCGACCGGCGGTCGCGTCACGCTTCAGGATACGAACGCCGGCATCCTCGATGCGGTGCTCGAAAAGCTGCGCGAAGCGGGCGCGGAGCTGCAGGCGGGGAACGGAAGGCTCTCGCTCACGATGCGGGGCAGGCCCAAGGGGGTGA
>VBDE01000031.1 GCA_005883665.1 Betaproteobacteria bacterium | reverse complement strand
AGAAGAACCCGCCGTTCTCCTTGTCCTCGAACTGCTCGAGCAGCACCTCGGCGAGGTCCTCGCCAATAGCGAGCGTGCCCGGGTCGAATTCCGCCTGCAGGAGCTCCAGGAGCGCGGCGAGGAGATAGGCATAGTCGTCGAGGTAGGCGTTGAGGTGCGCCTGTCCGTCCTTGTACGTCGCGAACAGCCGCCCGTTCTTCCACATCGTGCCGCGGATGAAACCGAGCGCGCGCTTCGCCGAAGCAAGCCACTCGTCGCGGCCGAACACCGCTGCCGCGCGCGCCATCCCGGCGATCATGAGAGCGTTCCAGCTCACCAGCACCTTCTCGTCGCGCCCCGGGCGCACGCGCTTCTCCCGCGCGGCGAAGAGCTTTTTTCTTCCCGAGTCGAGCAGGCGGGCGCATTCGTCCTCGCTCTTTCCGAGCAACTCGGCGACCGCGGCCAAGGGGCGCGCAACGTTCAGGTGCCAGTGCGCGTTCTCGAAGTTGGGTGGCCCGTCCAGTCCGTAATGCGTAGCGAGCACCGCGTATTCGTCCGGCGAAACCAGCGCCTGCGCTTCCCCGGGCGTCCACACGTAGAACTTGCCCTCCTCGTGCTCGGAGTCGGCATCGAGCGACGAGTAGTAGCCACCTTCGGGAGATTGCATCTCGCGCATCACCCACCCCGCGGTCTCTTCGGCGACCCGCGCAAAAAGGGGATTTCGCGTGGCGGTCCAGGCATCCGAATACAGACGCAGCAGAGGGCCGTTGTCGTAGAGCATCTTTTCGAAGTGCGGGATCTGCCACTGCGCGTCCACGCTGTAGCGCGAGAACCCGCCCCCGATCTGGTCGTAGATGCCCCCGAGCGCCATGCGCTCGAGCGTATACGTGGCGACCCGCTCTGCCGCGCCGTCGCCTGTCGCGGCGGAGCGGCGCAGGCAGAATTCGAGTTCCGCGGGGTGCGGGAACTTGGGCGCCCCGCCGAACCCGCCGTAGCGCGAGTCGAAACTGGTCTTCAAGCTGCGCAGGCCCGCGGCTATGGGCCCCGCCGACAGCTCCGAGTGATGCGCGGGCGCGCCGGGTTGCATGCTTTCGAAAGTGGCGAGAATCGTCTCGTTCTGACGGCCGATTTCATCGCGCTGCTCGCGGTAGATCCGCGCGACGCGCTCGAGCAGCTGTGGAAATCCCGGAAGGTTGTAGCGCGGCTCCTTGGGGAAATAAGTACCACCGAAAAAAGGCGCCCCGTCGGGCGTGAGGAACATGGTGAGAGGCCAGCCGCCCGGCCGCTGGGCGAGCATCTGGTGCGCGAGCTGATAAACCTGATCGAGATCCGGACGCTCCTCCCGGTCCACCTTCACGTTGACGAACAGGCGATTCATCACCTCGGCCACCGCCGGGTCCTCGAAGGACTCGTGCGCCATCACGTGGCACCAGTGGCAGGCGGAGTATCCGACCGAGAGGAGGATCGGCTTGTCCTCTTCGCGCGCACGGGCGAGCGCCTCCTCCCCCCAGGCGTGCCAGTCGACGGGATTCCCCGCGTGCTGCTGAAGGTAGGGGCTGGTTTCCCGTGCGAGGCGATTGGGCATGACTTGGGACTGCAGGAGCGGTCTACCAGTTTAAACTAGCTGCCGACTCCCGGGAGAACTCGCATGGAACTCGATCGCGCGCGGCGCCGCGCCCTGCTCGCCTTGGCCGCCGGAATCGGTTTGCCCGCGGCGTTTGGGCGCGCGCTCGCGCAAACTTCCGCGAAGCAGGGCGTGCGCACCGTTCAGGGGGACATGAGGATCAACGGCAAGCCCGCCGAACCGGGGACGCTCGTGCGCCCGGGCGATACCATCGTGCTCGGAAACGGCGCCCTCGCCACGTTCGTAGTGGGCGAGGACGCGTTTCTCATGCGGGGAAACAGCCGCGCGGAGCTGATGGGGAGCGGCCTGCTCGTGAGCGCCCTGCAACTGGTCACCGGCAAGCTGCTCGGCGTCTTCGGCCGCGGCGGCGAGCGAAGGCTGGTGACCGCGACCGCGACCATCGGCATCCGCGGCACCGGCGCCTACATCGAGGCCGAGCCCAGGCGAACTTACTTTTGCCTGTGCTACGGTACGGCCGACGTCGCCGCGACGATGGGCGGAGCGCGCGAGTCCTACAGCACGCGTCACCACGAATCGCCGCGCTACATCTACGGCGACGGCCGAAAGCGGGCCATCGTCCCGGCGAGCGTCGCCAACCACACCGACAGCGAGCTGATCCTGCTCGAGTCCCTGGCGGGCCGCAGCCCGCCGCAGAGCTTCATGGACAGCCCGGTCCGGTATTGATCAGCCGTCCGTGATGGCGCCCTTGCTCGCGGTGGACACGAGCTTCATGTACTTCGCGAGGAGGCCGCGGGTGTAGCGCGGCTTGGGCTGCTTCCATTTTTTCCTGCGCGCGGCGAGCTCTTTCGCGGAGACGTTCAGCTGGATGAGGCGCTTCTTCGCATCGATCGCGATCGAGTCGCCCTCCTTCACCAGTGCGATCGTCCCGCCCACGTAGGCCTCCGGCGCAACATGGCCGACGACCATGCCCCAGGTGCCGCCCGAGAAGCGGCCGTCGGTGACGAGGCCGACCGATTCGCCCAAGCCCTGGCCGATGAGCGCCGAAGTGGGCGCTAGCATCTCCCGCATTCCAGGGCCGCCTTTCGGTCCTTCGTAGCGGATCACGATCACGTCGCCCGCCTTGATTTTCCCCGCGAGAATGGCGGCCATCGCCGCGGGCTCCGAATCGAACACGCGCGCCGGCCCCTGGATCGAAGTCCGCTTGAGGCCCGTGATCTTCGCGACGCAGCCTTCGGTGGCGAGATTGCCCTTGAGGATCGCGAGGTGCCCCTCGGCGTAGACGGGATTCGCCCAGGGGCGGATGACGTCCTGGCCGGCCCGGGGCTCCTCGGGCACGTTCGCGAGCTCCTCGCCGAGCGAGCGCCCGGTGATCGTCAGGCACTCGCCGTGCACCAAGCCGTGCGCGAGCAGCATCTTCAACACCTGCGGCACGCCGCCCGCGGCGTGAAAATCGGTGGCGACGTACGGGCCCGAGGGCTTGAGATTGCACAGCACCGGCACTTTTCGCCGTATGCGCTCGAAGTCGTCGATGCTCCATTTGACGCCGCCAGCGGCTGCAATCGCGAGGTAGTGCAGCACCGCGTTGGTCGAACCGCCGGTCGCCATCACCATGGCGACCGCGTTTTCGATCGATTTTCTGGTGATGATGTCGCGCGGCCGGATGTTCTTGCGGATCGCGTCGATCAGGACCTTCGCCGATTTCCCCGCGGAGTCCGCCTTCTCCGGATCGGGCGAGGCCATTTGCGAGGAGCCGAGGAGGCTCATGCCGAGCGCCTCGAACGAGGAAGACATGGTGTTCGCGGTGTACTGTCCTCCGCAGGCGCCCACCGACGGACAGGCGTTCTTCTCGATGCCGTTGAAATCCTCCTGCGAGATCTTCCCCGCGGCGAGCGCGCCCACCGCCTCGAAGGGCGAGATGATGGTGAGCTTCTGCCCCTTCCAGAATCCCGGCTTGATCGTGCCGGCGTAGACGAAGATGCCCGGCACGTTGATTCGCGCCATCGCCATCATCGCCCCGGGCATGTTCTTGTCGCAGCCGCCGACGCAGAGGACGCCGTCCATCAGCTGCCCGTTCACCGCGGTCTCGATCGAATCGGCGATCACCTCGCGCGAGACGAGCGAATACTTCATGCCTTCTGTGCCCATGCCGATGCCGTCGGTCACCGTGGGAAAGCCGAACACCTGCGGCATGGCGCCCGCCGCCTTCACCGCGGCACTGGCGCTGTCGACGAGCGGCTGGATGCCGGCATTGCAGGGATTCATGGTCGAGTGGCCGCTGGCGACGCCGATGATCGCCTTCTCGAAATCGCCGTCGCCGAACCCGACCGCGCGCAGCATCGCGCGATTCGGCGAGCGCGCCGCGCCTTGGGTGATGGTCTTGCTTCTCCAGTTGTCCGCCATGGGAAAAACTCCGGATGCAGAAAATCAGTTACGCTTCGACTGCATTTTACTTGAAACCGCGCCGCGGCCCGCCATGCTCGTCCATCCGAACTTCGATCCGGTCGCGATCTCGCTCGGCCCGATCGCGATCCGATGGTACGGGCTCATGTATCTCGTCGGCTTCGCCGTGTCCTACGGGCTCGGGCGCTTGCGCATCGCGCGCGCCACGGCCGGGCGCGTCACCGTCCCGACTCTCGATGACCTGCTGTTCTTCTGCGTGCTGGGCGTGGTGCTCGGCGGCAGGCTCGGCTACGTGCTCTTCTACAAGCCCGCGTATTACTTCTCCCATCCGCTGGAGATCTTCGCGGTCTGGCAAGGCGGCATGTCCTTCCACGGCGGGTTCCTCGGCGTGCTGCTCGCGATCTGGTGGGTCGCGCGAAAGCACGGCCTGCGCTGGATCGAGGTCACGGATTTCTTTGCGCCTCTGGCCCCGCTCGCGCTCGCTGCGGGAAGGCTCGGTAACTTCATCAATGGCGAGCTACCCGGCCGGGTCACCGATGTGCCCTGGGGAATGCTGTTCCGCGGCGCGGGGCCGCTCCCGCGCCACCCCTCTCAGCTCTATCAATTCGCCCTCGAAGGGGTGCTCCTCTTCGTGATCCTGTGGATCTATTCGGCGAAACCGCAGCCCGCGGGAGCGGTGTCGGGGGCCTTCCTCCTCGGCTACGGGGTGTTCCGCTTCACGGCCGAATACTTTCGCGAGCCCGATGATTTTCTTGGCCTTCTTGCGCTCAACCTGTCCATGGGCCAGTGGCTGTCGGCGCCCATGATCGCACTCGGCATCGGCATGCTCGTTTGGGCTTGGCGCAGGCCGCAAAAGGTCTAAAATAAAAGCGGTGCCCCATGGTGGAAACGAGGGACGAACAGATGCAGGCACAGATGAGGCAGCGGTTGCACGAGCTGCAGCTCGAGCACCGCGACCTGGACACCGCGATTCACCGGATCGCCGACGACCCCTCCCACGATCAGCTCGCCCTCACCCGAATGAAGCGCCGCAAGCTTCTCCTCAAGGACCAGATCTCCTGGATCGAGAGACAACTCGATCCCGACATCCCCGCCTGACCCGCTGTCGCGAAGCGACCGCAAGCTGTTCATCCAGGCCCGCACGCCACGAGCGATAGGCCGGTCGTCGCGAACAGTGGCACGCCGACCCCATGCGAAAGCCCACCCGATTGTCCGCGGCAGCAGGAATTCTTGCCCTTTTGGCGCTTCCGGTCGTCGCGCAGTATCCCTCCAAGCCGATTACCTTCATTGTGCCGTTCTCCGCAGGCGGCGAGTCCGACCTCTCAGGCCGAATCCTCGCGCAGCACGCGCAGAAATACCTCAACAATCAGCCGATCGTGGTCGTGAACCGCGTCGGCGCCTCGGGAGCGATCGGCTCGATGGCGGTGAAGACCGCCGCGCCGGACGGCTACACCCTGCTTGTCGGGCGCATTGGCTCCCACGCGATCCTGCCGGCGGTCGATACCAAGGTGCCGTACCAATGGAACGATTTCACGATGCTGTCGCTGCTCGAGCTCAATCCATACGTCTGCGCCGTCAAAGGCGATTCGCCGATCAGGTCGATGCGGGAGCTCGTCGAGCAGATGCGCAAGAGCCCCGGCACTCTCAACTTCTCCACTGCTGGCAACGGTAGCATCATGAACTTCGGCCCGCAGTATCTGTTCACTCTCGCCGGGCTCACCAAAGATCACGCGGTCGGCATCCATTACAAGGGCGGAGGCGAGGCGACCACATCGCTGCTCGGAAGCCAGGTTCAGTTCGCGTGCAACAACCTGACCAGTTTCTTTGCGCACCTTAAGTCCAGCGCGTTGCGCGCGCTGATGGTTACGACGCCGCAGCGGCTCGTCGACCTGCCGGATGTACCGACCTCGCGCGAGCTCGGCTGGCCGGACATGGAGCGCATTACCGGCTGGACCGCATTGATGGGCCCCCCGGGGATGGCAAAGGAGGCGGTGGACAAGTGGATCGGGGTGCTCGGCAAGCTGGCGTCGGATTCCGACTGGCTCGCCGGCAACGCCCGGATCGGCGGCATCCCCGCAATCCGTTCGCCCGTCGAGACGGAGAACTTCGTTCGCGACCAGTACGGTCTTTTCATTCGCGAATGAAAAGACCTCAGCCGAGCCCGCGCGCGATGAGCGACGCGCCGCTCGCGAGCAGCAGGATCCCCACCGCGCGCATCACCATCTCGCGCGAGATCACGCGGAAAACCCGCGAGGCGATGTAGACCGCAAATAGCCCGGCCGGGATCGCCGCAACCGCGGTGAGCCACACCCCGTCCTGCATGAGCAGCCCCGTCACCGCGAACGCGACCAGCCTCAGCCCGATGCTGAAGATGGTGGTGAGGGTCATGGTCGCGCGGAACTGTTCCTTGGAGAGGGGGCGGTGGGAGAGATAGATCGCGTAAGGCGGCCCTCCCGCCCCGAAGAGCGTTCCCGAAAGGCCGCCGCAGAATCCGGCGAGGAACGCCCAGTTCCGGCTGACGGCGGCGGGAGCCCAGGCCCGCGAGAGGCTGTAGACCGCGTAGCCGAGGACGAAGGCGCCGAGCGCGACGAGCGACGCGTTGCGCGGCAGATTGACGAGCAGCGTCGTGCCCGTGACGATCCCGGCGATCATGAGCGGGACCATGCGCGCGACATCGCCGAGGACAGCGTTACGCGGGTTTTCCAGTCCCAGCCTCAGGCCGTTCGCGAAGTCCACCACCGCGAACACGGCGAGCGCGAAGGGAAGCGGAACGAAAAACGTGGCGAGCGGAATGGTGACCAGCGCCGAGCCGAACCCGGTGAGACCCTGGATGAACCCGCCGGCGAAAGCGATCGGCGCAAGGGCGAGCGCCGCCTGCGCGCCGTCGAGAATCATGCGAAGCGGGCGCTTCTAGGCAAGGGCGCGGGCCAGCACCCGCGCGGCGTGAACGGCCTCTCTCGCCGCGCCGTCGGCAATTTGATGGCGGCAACTGGTGCCGTCGGCGACGATCACCGTATCCGCGCCCGCCGCGCGCACCTTCGGCAGGAGCGCGGCCTCGGCCATCTTCATCGAGATTCCGTGGTGTGCGGCCTCGTAGCCGAAGCTGCCCGCCATGCCGCAGCAGGAGGACTCGATCGTCTCGACCTTCAGCTCAGGAACGAGCGACAGCGTCCGCTGCACGGCGGGCATCGCGCCGAAGGCCTTCTGGTGGCAGTGGCCGTGCACGAGCGCGCGCTTTTCGGCGAGCGGCTTGAGCTTAAGCGCAAGGCGACCGGCTTCGTGCTCGAGCGCGAGGAACTCCTCGAAGAGCAGCGCCTGTGCGGCAAGCGAGTCAGTCTCGCCGCCCGGGAGCATCGCCTTGAATTCGTCGCGCAGGGTCAGAAGGCAGGAAGGCTCGAGGCCGACGACATCGACGCCGCGTCCCACGTAGGGCTCGAGCGCGGCCAGCACCCGTTGCGCCTCGGCCTTCGCCTGCTCGACCATTCCCGCCGCGAGGAAAGTGCGGCCGCAACACAGCGGCCGCGCATTTTCGTTGCTGGCGTCGCCTGCCCTTGCGATATGCACGCCGTAGCCGGCCCGGTCGAGCACGGCGAGAGCGGCGCGTGCGTTTTCCGGTTCGAAGTAGTTGTTGAACGTGTCGACGAAGAGCACGACCTCTCCGGCCTTCCCGTCGCTGCTCGATCGGCGCAGCGAGGCGAGGAACGAGCGGCGCCATTTCGGCAGGGAGCGCTGAGCCGCGAAGCCGAAAGCGCGCTTGCCCATCGTCTGGACCGCGTTCGCCGTCCGCGGGAAGCGCGAGGCCAGAGGGGCGTAGCGCGGAAGGTAAGCGATCAGCCTGTCCTTCAGCGCATAGCCGTGGCGGCGATGATAGTGATGCAGGAATTCGATCTTCATCTTCGCCATGTCGACGCCGGTCGGGCATTCGCGCCTGCAGCCCTTGCAGGACACGCAGAGATCCAGCGTCTCGTACATCTCGTCCGAGGTGAATGCACCGGGGCCGAGCTGGCCGGAGAGCGCAAGGCGCAGCGAGTTGGCGCGCCCGCGCGTGAGGTGCCGCTCGTCGCCGGTCGCGCGGAAAGACGGGCACATCGTTCCGGCGTCGAACTTGCGGCAGTGCCCGTTGTTGTTGCACATCTCGACCGCCGCCGCGAAACCCTCGCTCGCCGCGCCCGGGACGCTCCATTCGCTCCAGTCGAGCGCGGTATCCAGGCGCTCGGCCGCGTATCCCGGCTTGAACCGGAAAAGCGTCCGGTCGTCCTGTTTCGACGGCCGCACGATCTTTCCCGGGTTCAAGAGCCCCTTCGGATCGAAAAGGTCCTTGATCTCGGCGAGCACCGCGGCGAGGCGCGAACCGATGATCGGCTCGATCCACTCCGAGCGCACCAGGCCGTCGCCATGCTCCCCCGAGTAGGCGGCGCCCTTGTATTTTTTCACCAGCGCGCAGGCTTCCTCAGCGATCGCGCGCATTTTCTTCGCGCCGTCTTTCTTCATGTCGAGGATCGGCCGCACGTGCAGGGTTCCGACCGAGGCGTGCGCGTACCAGGTGCCTTCCGTGCCGTGCTTGCGGAACACCTGCGTCAGCGAATCGGTGTACTCGGCGAGGTTTTCCAGGGGGACCGCGCAATCCTCGATGAAGGAGACGGGCTTGCCGTCGCCCTTCATCGACATCATGATGTTGAGGCCGGCCTTTCTCACCTCCCACACGTCCCGCTGGAGGGCGGCGTCGCTGATGCGGATCACGCTGTCCGGATGGCCGAGGTCGGCCATGAGCGCTGCGAGCCGCTCGAGCTTGTCAGCCGGCGCGTCGCGGTCGTCTCCGACGAACTCGACCAGCAGGATCGCGTCGGGATCGCCCTGTACGAACTTCTCCACGACTGCGCGGTAGGCCGGGTTGCCCCGCGCTAGGCCGATCATCGTTCGATCCACGAGCTCCACCGCGGTCGGCGACAGATTGACGATGTGCTGCGGCGCTTCCATCGATTGCCGGAAGGTGCGGAAATGACACACGCCCAGCGTCCTGAACCGCGGCAGGGGCGAAAGCTTCAGATGGATCCGCCTGGAATATGCGAGCGTGCCTTCGGAACCGACCAGGAGCTGCGCGAAGTTCCATTCGCCCGCGGGCCGCACGCAATCCAGGTTGTAGCCTTGCACGCGCCGCAACACCTTCGGCCAGCGCGCTTCGATTTCACCGGCTTCTCGCTCCGCGATGGCGCGCACCTTCTTCGCGAGCTCGACGTAGCGGGCGTCGCCCGAAAGCCGCGAAATATCGGCCGGCACCACGCCGAAGTGGTGCTCGCCGCCGTCGGCAAGCAGCGCGTCGATGCCGAGCACGTTGTGCACCATGTTGCCGTATCGGATCGAGCGCGAACCGCAGGAGTTGTTGCCGGCCATGCCGCCTAGGGTCGCCTGCGCGCTCGTGGACACGTCCACCGGGAACCACAATCCTTGCGGCCTGAGAGCGGCGTTGAGCGCATCCAGGACTACGCCCGGCTGCACCACCGCCGTCGCGCCTTCCTTGTCGAATGAGACGATCCGGTTGAGATATTTCGAATTGTCGATCACCAGAGCCGCGCCGACTGCCTGGCCGCACTGCGAGCTGCCCGCGCCGCGCGGCAGAACCGGAACGCCCTCCTCGACGGCGATTCTCAGCGCTATTTTCGCGTCCTGCTCGGTCTTCGGCACGACCACGCCCACCGGGTCGATCTGGTAGATCGAGGCGTCGGTCGAATAGCGGCCGCGGGTGGCCGGATCGAAGAGGACTTCGCCTTCGATTTCGCGCGAAA
Source organism: Betaproteobacteria bacterium (assembly GCA_005883665.1). GTDB lineage: Bacteria > Pseudomonadota > Gammaproteobacteria > Burkholderiales > SG8-39 > VBDM01. Next base: position 2,541 of record VBDE01000031.1, on the reverse strand, counting down.
GGCGCCGGGCGAGCGCGGTGTCGCCGGCGCGCGGATGAAACGAGACGGTGGAGACCTTGGACGGCGCTCGATCCATCCGGCTAGGCGGCCGTGGATTCCTTCTCCGCTTCGAGCATCGCTTCGAGCAGTACCTCGGGCGGCTGGGCGCCTTCGACCGCGAGCCGCTTGTTGAAGATGAAAAACGGCACGCCGCTCACGCCCATTGCGCGCGCCCTCTCCTCTTCATCGGCCACCGCACGGCGCAGCTCCTCGTCGGCGAGCGCGGCCTCGGCGTCGGCGCGAGCGAGGCCCGCCCCGGCAGCGACGCGCGCCAGCGTCTCGGCGTCGGAGAGATCGGCGCCCTCGACGAAGAAAGCCTTGAGCAGGGCCTCCTTGACCGCGCCCTGAACTCCGCGCCGGCGTGCCAGCTCGATGAGCGCGTGGGCCGCGAGCGTGTTCGGCTGGCGCGTTATCCTGTCGAAGGCGAACGGGATGCCGAGCTGCGCTCCCGCGTGCACCAGGCGGTCGTGAGCGCTGTAGCCGCGCGCGCCGAACTTCTTCGCGATGTAATCGGCGCGGGGTATGCCTTGCCGGGGAATGTCTGGGTTCAGCTCGAACGGGTGATAGGCGATTTCCGGCGCCGGCGCCTCGGGCAGGCGCTGCCGGTACAGCTCGAGCGCAGCTTCGAGGCGCCTCTTGCCGATGAAGCACCAGGGACAGACGACGTCGGAGATGATGTCGATGCTGAGCGCCATGGGGATTCCTTGTGGAACCGCGTGCTCCATGATACCGCAGCCTTGAGCCAAATCATGGAGGCGTTGAGCTTTTCCGATAAACTAGCCGTCCTTCCACGATAAGCGAGCAAGTCATGCCCTACCGGAGCGGACGCCATTTCCTGCAGATCCCCGGGCCAACCAACGTGCCCGACCGGGTTCTGCGCGCGATCGACCGCGCCACGATGGATCATCGCGGCCCCGAGTTCGGCCCCATGGGGCTGGAGATCCTGGAAGGGCTCAAGGCCGTGTTCCAGACCAGGGCGACCGTCGTGATCTATCCCGCCTCGGGCACCGGCGCCTGGGAGGCGGCGCTCGTCAACACGCTCTCGCCGGGCGACCGCGTGTTGATGTTCGAGACCGGGCATTTCGCTTCGCTCTGGCACAAGATGGCGACGAAGCTCGGCCTCTCGGTCGACCTCGTCCCCACCGACTGGCGCCGCGGCGTCGATCCGGTTGCGGTCGAGGCCAAGCTCAAGGAAGATCGCGAGCAGCGGATCAAGGCCGTGTGCGTCGTGCACAACGAGACTTCGACCGGAGTCGCATCCCGCATCGGCGCGATACGCAAGGCGATCGATGCGGCAAGACACCCCGCGCTCTACATGGTCGACACCATTTCCTCCCTTGCCTCGATCGACTATCGCCACGACGAGTGGGGCGTCGACGTCACCGTCGCCGGCTCGCAGAAAGGCTTGATGTTGCCGCCCGGCTTGTCGTTCAATTGCGTGAGCGAAAAGGCGCGCAAGGCGTCGCAATCGGCGAAACTCCCGCGCTCCTATTGGGCTTGGGACGAGATGCTCTCCAGCAACAAGACCGGCTACTTCCCCTACACGCCGGCGACCAACCTGCTCTACGGCCTGCGCGAATCGCTCGCGATGCTCGAGGAGGAAGGCCTGCAAAACGTCTTCGCCCGCCATGCGCGCCACGCGGAGAGCACGCGGCGCGCGGTGCGCGCCTGGGGCCTGGAGGTCCTGTGCGCGGTGCCCGAGGAATACTCGAACTCGCTCACCGCGGTGATGATGCCCGCCGGCCACGACGCCGACGCGCTGCGCAAGATCATCCTCGAAGCCTACGACATGTCGCTCGGCACCGGCTTGGGGAAGCTCGCGGGGAAAGTATTCCGGATCGGGCACCTCGGCGACTTCAACGATCTGATGCTCGCGGGCACCCTCGCCGGCATTGAAATGGGGTTTGCGCTCGCCGGGGTGCCGCACAGAAAAGGCGGGGTGCTCGCGGCGCTCGATCACTCCGCGGATACACGCGGGGCTTTTTTCCGAGGAGGACTCATGAAATTCGCAAAATGGAGCACGCTTGCGTTGTTGGCGCTGACGGCGGCGCCGGCCTTCGCGTGGGAACCGACCAAGCCAGTCGAGATCGTCGTCGCCGCGGGCGCGGGCGGCGCCTCCGACCAGATGGCGAGGATGATGCAGGCCGCGATCCAGAAGAACAACCTGATGAAGCAACCGATGGTCGTGTCGCTGAAGGGCGGGGCGTCGGGCGCGGAGGCGCTGATCTACATGAAGTCGAGCGCCGGCGACCCGCACAAGGTCCTGATCGCCTATTCGCTCATCTACATGCTGCCGCTCTCGGCCAAGATCCCGTTCAACTGGCGCGAGCTCACGCCGGTTTCCGTCATCGCGCTCGACCAGTTCGTGCTGTGGGACAACACCACGCTGCCCCACAAGAGCGTGAAGGAATTCATCGCGGCCGCCAAGGGGGCCAACCCGCCGTTCAAGATGGGCGGGACCGGCTCCAAGCGCGAGGACCATGTCCTCACCGTCTTCCTCGA
>VBDE01000030.1 GCA_005883665.1 Betaproteobacteria bacterium | reverse complement strand
CAAAGCCGGGCCCTCGCTCGAGGCGCCGACGTTTGATATGCCGCCGCACACGCTACTGCTGCCAGCTCTTGAAATCTCTTCGGCGAACCCCAGTTACAATCGTTAGCGAAAAAGGAACACACCGGTGTCCGTGCACCGTCGAGGAACTTCTTGCGGAGAATCTATGCCTGAACCGGACCAACCGAGCCCGCAGGTTTCTTCGGGCGATACCTCAGTCGATCCGGACGCGCCGGTCGCCAAGCCGGCGGATGTCGCGCCCGTAATCGATGCCGAGGAGTTGTTGCGACGCGCGGAGTTGAAGGCCCAGGAACACCACGATGCTTGGCTCCGGGCCAAGGCGGAGGCGGAAAATATCCGCAAACGGACGGCGATCGAGCTTGCAAACGCCTACAAGTACGCGATCGAGGCCGTCGCCGTGGAGCTGCTTCCTGTTAAGGACAGCCTGGAAGCGACGCTCGCGGCCGACTCCGCTGAGCTTGAAACGCTGAGGAGCGGAGTCGACCTGACGCTGAAACAGTTGAATGCCGTGTTCGCGAAAGCCAACCTCAGCGAGATCAATCCCATCGGGGAGAAGTTCGATCCCCACCAGCACCAGGCGATCAGCATGCTCCCCTCTGAAAAGGAACCGAACACGGTAATCAACGTGCTGCAAAAGGGCTATAGCCTGCACGGCAGGGTAATCCGGCCGGCGCTGGTCACCGTGTCTAAACCCAAAGACGACCAAGCTTGAAGTTGGAGGATTGATCCCCATATCGGCTTCAAGGTTATTTGCTAGAAAATTCAAAAGGAAAGACCCATGGGAAAGATCATCGGAATCGACCTCGGGACGACCAACTCGTGCGTCGCGATCATGGAGGGCGGCAAGCCCAAAGTGATCGAGAACTCGGAAGGCGCCCGTACCACGCCCTCCATCGTCGCCTACATGGAGGACGGGGAAATCCTCGTCGGCGCGCCTGCCAAGCGGCAGGCGGTCACCAATCCGAAAAACACGCTCTACGCTATCAAGCGCCTCATCGGCCGTAAGTTCGATGAGAAGGAGGTGCAGAAGGATATCGCCCTGATGCCCTACAAGATCGTCAAGGCAGACAACGGAGATGCCTGGGTCGAGGTCCGCGGCAAGAAGATCGCTCCTCAGGAAGTCTCTGCCCAGGTCCTGCGCAAAATGAAAAAGACCGCCGAGGACTACCTCGGCGAGGAAATCACCGAAGCCGTCATCACGGTCCCGGCGTACTTCAACGATTCCCAGCGCCAAGCGACCAAGGACGCCGGCCGCATCGCTGGACTGGAAGTCAAGCGCATCATCAACGAACCCACGGCGGCCGCACTCGCGTTCGGACTGGACAAGAAGGAAGGCGATCGCAAGATCGCGGTCTATGACCTCGGTGGCGGCACGTTCGACATCTCGATCATCGAAATCGCGGAAGTCGAAGGCGAGCACCAGTTCGAGGTGCTCTCCACGAACGGCGACACCTTCCTCGGCGGGGAGGACTTCGACCAGCGCCTCATCGACTACCTCTGCGACGAATTCAAGAAGGACCAGGGTATCGACCTGCGAAATGACGTGCTCGCGCTGCAACGGCTGAAGGAAGCTGCGGAAAAGGCGAAGATCGAGCTGTCCTCAAGCGCGCAGACCGAGATCAACTTGCCCTACATTACCGCCGACAGGAGCGGGCCCAAGCACCTCGCCATCAAGGTCACACGCGCCAAATTCGAGAGCCTGGTCGAGGATCTGATCGAAAAAACGGTCGAGCCCTGTCGCATCGCGTTGAAGGACGCGGGGCTCAAAGTTTCCGACATCGAGGACGTGATCCTGGTCGGTGGAATGACGCGCATGCCCAAGGTCCAGGAGACAGTAAGGGACTTCTTCGGCAAGGAACCGCGTAAGGACGTCAATCCGGACGAGGCCGTCGCGGTCGGTGCCGGGATACAGGGCGGCGTGTTGAAGGGCGATGTCAAGGATGTCCTGCTCCTGGATGTCACGCCCTTGTCACTTGGAATCGAGACGCTGGGGGGCGTCTTCACCAAACTCATTCAGAAAAACACCACCATCCCGACCAAGGCGCAGCAGGTCTTTTCCACCGCCGACGACAACCAGTCCGCGGTGACCATCCACGTGCTGCAGGGTGAGCGCGACGTCGCCTCGGGCAACAAGAGCCTCGGCCAGTTCAATCTGGAAGGCATTCCACCCGCGCCGCGCGGGATGCCGCAGATCGAGGTCACCTTCGACATCGACGCCAACGGCATTCTGCACGTGTCGGCGAAAGACAAGGCGACGGGCAAGGAAAACAAGATCACTATCAAGGCAAACTCGGGGCTCAATGAATCCGAGATCCAGCGCATGGTAAAGGACGCGGAAGCGCACGCGGCCGAAGACAAGAAGCAGCTCGCGATCGTGACGTCGCGCAACCAGTTGGATTCGCTGGTGCACTCGGTTCAGAAGTCGTTGAAGGAATATGGCGACAAACTCGCAGCGGATGAAAGAGCGAAGATCGAGGCCGCGCTCAAGGATGCCGAAGAGGCGATGAAAACCGACGACAAGGAGAAAATCGACGCCAAGGCACAGGTGCTTTCGCAGCTGGCGCAGAAACTCGGCGAAAAGATGTACGCCGAGGCGCAGCAGGCGCAAGGCGCACAGGGCGGCGGCGACGCAAAAGCATCGAAGCCGGCAGATGAGGCTAACGTCGTCGACGCCGAGTTTACCGAGGTGAAGGACAAGAAAGGTTAAGCGCCGCGCGTGATCGCGCGGCCTTAACTGGCCGAGTTCGAGCTGACGCGCAAGCGCGCAGCTCAACTCGGCCTTTGCGTATCTAGCAAGGGAAGAGCCAAGCAATGGCAAAGCGGGATTACTACGAAGTGCTCGGCGTCAACCGCGACGCCGACGAGGAAGCCATCAAAAAAGCGTATCGGCGCCTCGCCATGAAGCATCATCCGGATCGCAATCCGGATAACCCCAAGGCCGAAGAGCTGTTCAAGGAGGCAAAAGAGGCGTACGAGATCCTGACCGACGCCAACAAGCGTGCCGCCTATGACCGCTATGGCCACGCGGGGGTCGACCCGCGCGCGGGCATGGCCGGCAGCGGGGCAGCCGGCTTCTCGGGCTTCGCCGACGCGTTCGGCGATATCTTCGGCGATATCTTCAACCAGGCGCGAGGCGGCCGCTCATCTGTGTACCGCGGAGCCGACCTGCGCTACAACCTCGAGGTAGCGCTTGAGCAGGCAGCGCGCGGGACCGAAACCCGAATACGCATTCCGACCTACGAGGATTGCGAGACCTGCAAGGGTTCGGGGGCGAAACCCGGGACCAAGCCACGAATCTGCCCGACCTGTGAGGGGCACGGTCAGGTGCGCATGCAGCAGGGGTTTTTCTCAATCCAGCAGGCGTGCCCGAAATGCCACGGAACCGGAACGATCATCACCGAGCCCTGCCCGAGCTGCCACGGTGCCGCGCGAGTGAAAAAACAAAAAACGCTCTCAGTCAAGATCCCCGCCGGCGTAGACGATGGCGATCGCATCCGTCTTTCCGGCGAAGGCGAGCCCGGGGCGAATGGCGGGCCGGCAGGCGATCTTTACGTGCAGATCCAGGTCAAGTCCCATCCGGTCTTTCAGCGCGACCACGACGACCTGCACTGCGAAATGCCGGTCAGTTTCGCGACGGCAGCGCTCGGCGGAGAGATCGAAATTCCCACGTTGGACGGTTCGGCGAAGATCAGAATCCCCTCCGAGACTCAATCGGGGAAGGTATTTCGGTTGCGCGGCAAGGGTATTCGCGGCGTGCGCAGTCGGGAACACGGCGATCTGCTCTGCCACGTCGTCGTCGAAACGCCGGTAAACCTGACCGACCGACAAAGGGAGTTGCTGCGCGAGTTCGAGGCGATCAGCCAGGCGGACAGCGACAGGCACAACCCCCGTGCCAAGTCTTGGATGGAGAAAGTCAAAGAATTCTTCGCTCAATAGCGAGACCAAGGGCCTCGGTTCCCCTTTTTGCGGTGTAGAATCAGCGGTACGGTGAGCATCCTCACGAGGAGGCCACATGATTCGAGTGACGTTCGTCGCGTTTTTGGTTGCGCTTTCCGCACCTGTGTTCGCTCAGGCGCCAGGCGTGACCTCCAAGACCATCCTGCTCGGCCAGTCAGCCGCCTTCTCGGGCCCGGCCGCCCAGTTGGGTATCCAGATGAACATTGGGACCAAGACGTATCTCGATTACGTGAATGCGCGGGGCGGGGTTTACGGTAGAAAGCTCCAGCTCAAGACTCGGGACGACCGCTATGAGGCGACCATGGCCGTCGAAACCACCAAGAAGCTGATCGAGGAAGACAAGGTCTTCGCCTTGATTTCCTACGTGGGCACCCCGACGACCGGCGCGGCGATGCCCGTTCTCACCGAGGCCAAGGTGCCGCTTGTCGGGCCGTTCACGGGCGCCGAACTGCTGCGCACTCCGGTCAACCGTTACGTCTTCAACGTGCGTGCGAGCTATTACGACGAGACCGAAAAGATCGTAGAGCAACTCGTTTCGACCGGTAACAAGAAAATCGCGGTGTTCTTCCAGGACGACAGCTACGGCCAGGCAGGTCTGAAAGGCGTCGAGATCGCGATGGGCAAGCGCAACATGAAAATTCTTGCCCTCGGCAAGGTCGAACGCAATACAGTCAAGGTGGAAGACGCGGTAAAAACCATCAATGCCGCTCAACCCGACGGCGTAGTGATGATTTCGGCTTACACCTCGATTGCCGAGTTCGTTCGGCAGATGAAGCGTGCCGGGAGCACGACCCAGTTCCACAACGTTTCGTTCGTGGGCAGCAAGGCGCTCGCCGACTCGCTCAAGGACGAGGGCTATGGAGTCGCAATCTCGCAGGTCGTTCCCTTCCCCTGGAGCCCGAGCGTACCGATCGTGAAGGAATACCAGGAAATAATGGCCAAGGCAGGCAACACGGACTTCAATTTCTCGAGCCTGGAAGGGTTCATCGTCGCGAAGGTGATGGTCGAAGGCCTCAAACGCGCCGGCAAGGACCTGACGCGCGAAAAGCTCGTCGCGGCGCTCGAAGGCATGAACAACGTGGATCTCGGCGAATTCGTGGTCAATTTCTCGCCGACCAGCCACAGCGGTTCGAAATTCGTCGATCTGACGATGATCGGCCGAGGCGGCAAATTTCTCAAATAGAAAGAAGTGCCGATATTTCAGCTGCCGATTTTCTGTCAACGAGGAGGAGGAGCAATGACGACGATCCGCGCATTGACTGCGGCGGTTGGGGCATTGGCCTGCCTGTTCGCAGGCGGCGTGGCCCACGCCCAGGGCGTCAGCAAGACGAACATCCTCATCGGCCAATCATCTCCGTTTTCCGGCAGCAACAAGGAGCTCGGCGAAGACATCCGCGAAGGACTGCAAGCCTACTTCAAGCAGGTCAACGAGGCAGGCGGAGTCAACGGGCGCACCCTCGAGCTCATCGCGCTGGACGACGCCAACGACGCCAAACGCTCCGGCGAGAACGCAAGGATCTTGATAGAACAAAGAGGTGTGCTCGCGCTGATCGGCTATGCCAGCGCCACATTGAGCCTTCCCGCCCTCCCGTTCGTCGAAAAGAGCAAGGTCGCATTCGTCGGCCCGTTTACCGGTGCGGAGCCGATGCGCTCGTTTCGCCGCAACGTGTACAACATTCGGGCAAGCTACGCCGACGAGCTTGAGAAGATCGTCGACTTCTATACGACGACCGGAATGAAGAAGTTTTCCGTTATCCACTACGACGACGCCGTGGGAAAGGAAAATCTCACCGCGGTAGAACTCGCTTTGACCAAGCGCGGACTGAAACCGTCGTCGATAGGGACTTTGAAACGCAATCAGACGGACCTGGGTGCCGCCGTTTCGGATGTAGTCAAGGCGGCCCCGGACGTCGTCATCGCGACCACCCTCTACAAGACCACCGGCGATTTCATCAAATCGGCGAGGAAGGCCGGATCGGGCGCCCAGTTCGCCAGCATCTCATTTGTCGGCGCGAGCGCCCTCGCCGGCGAGCTCGGCGACCAGGGTATGGGCGTCGTCGTTTCGCAGGTGGTGCCGCCCTACGCCAGGAACTCGATCCCCATCGTGAGGGAATACCAGGCGGCAATCGAGAAATCGCTCGGCAAGAAGGACTATTCCTTCACTTCGCTGGAGTCGTACATCGGAGCAAAAGTGCTCGTCGAAGCGATTCGACGCGCCGGCGCCAACCCGACGCGCGAAGGCCTGCTCAAGACGCTCGACTCGATGCAGAACTTCAACGTCGGCGGATATCTGGTCGATTTCAGCCCGTCGAATCACAATGGCTCCAGGTTCGTGGAGTTGACCGCCATCAGCAAGGCGGGAAGGTTTGCGTACTAGCTTCGCTGCG